>JAGQIY010001239.1 GCA_020430865.1 Myxococcales bacterium | reverse complement strand
CCCGAGCGCGGCGGTCACGTCCACGTGAGCCTCACCGTGCGGCGCCCCAACAAGGGCGAGACGCTCCACGCCCCTTCCGGCAGCGGGTACACCCGATGGACGGCCGCGAGCGGGGCGATGAGCGCTGGTTGAGCCGCGGTCCTGATCGAGCAGCCTCGGGTAGGTCACCAAGGCTCGAGTTCGAGATTCGGGCGTTACGGGCGAGGCAAACACGAACTTCTTCATCCGGTGTCCGATCGGAGCGGTGCCGAGCGTCTACGATACGAGGGCGCTCCGCCACGCGGGTCAGAGCATGCAGGTCGTGACGAACGATGAAGCCCAGATCTCCGACATGCTACGCCGACTCTGGCGTCGGCGCGCCAGCGTCCTCGCAGCCAACGTCGCCGTGGCCGCCCGGGAGCATCGGGAGATCGCGCACGCGGCCACCCTGATCGGCGAGGACTACCACGAACGTTTCGTCGTCGAGCTCATCCAGAACGCGAACGACCAGGCGCTCCGCGGTGGCCTCCACGACTCGACCGTCCTGGTCGTCCGGACAGAGCACTACGTGGCCGTCTCGAACGGGGGGCAGGCAGTCACCGAGGGGAACCTCGAACGGATCAGCTCGCTGGCGGACAGCGACAAGACGGGCCTGCTCGTCGGAAACAAGGGTGTCGGCTTCAAGGCCGTCTACCAAGTCACCGATGAGCCCGAGGTGTACAGCGCGCCCGACGACGAGGTCGATACCAGCGTGTTCGACCGGCTCGCTGTCGGCTTCGCCTTGGAGCGGCAGCCGTTCGAGCACGCACCCCTCGCCCAGGCTGTCGAGCAAGACGTTCGAGCTTTCTTCGCCGAGAACGACGGGCTGGCTCGCAGCCTGGCCGAGGTCGGCCACGAGGACCCGGTCGCCGCCGTGCGTCCAGAGTTTGCGAAAGTGGCAGGATTCAAGTTCCCGCTCCCGAGAACGGCCGAGGACTTGGCCCGCCGAGTGGACGAGCTTCGCGTGCCATCGGAGCTTCGCGCCGGCGTGCGAACGCTCGTGGTCCTCCCGCTCCGAGACGACAAAGCGGGCGCCACCGCACAGAAGGTGATCGACCGCCTCGTCACCGCGCAGGACGGAGCGCCCGCGCAGGGCGAACTCGCTGCGCTTTTCCTGGATGGCGTAGGTCAGATCGTCGTGATTGACCACGTTCGCGGCAAGCGCTGGTCGTTCTCGTGTCAAAGCAGCCTCGATACCGACGCGGCGAAACACGTGACCGTCGACGTGCACGAGGGCGGCGTCGAGCAGAAGCGCACTCATTACTGGATGATCCGTACGGACGTGTTCGATTGCGACGAGCGGACCGCCGCGGAACGACGCGCGTTGGTGGACCGCGCGTTGAAGCGCTTCGGTCTTGAGGCGTGGAGCACCGACGACCCGCTGGCAGTCACCGTGGCCCTTCCGAAGCCCCGAGCCGGAGTGGTGGGCGCGCTGGGGTCCGCGGGACGCTTCTGCCTGGGGCTGCCCACCGAGCAGTCCACGGGGCTCCCTGCGCACGTCGACGCGCGGTTCTTCGCCAAGATCAACCGGGACGGCGTGATCTTCGATGAGCAGGAGGGCTACAACGAACTGCTCCTGGACGTGGCGACGAGTGCGTTCGGTGCGTTGCTGACGCGTCTTCGAGCGTCGGACGCAATTGACGACCGCCGGGCAGCGACGCTGGCCCTCCACCGTCCTCCGGGTGCGCCCGGCCCGCTCGCGGATCGCGTGTACGGCGATGGAGGT
>JAGQIY010001238.1 GCA_020430865.1 Myxococcales bacterium | reverse complement strand
TACACCCCTGACATCGACTGGAGCGCAGCAGAGCAACCCCAGGCGGACGTGGTGGTGGTCGTCGACACCTCGGCGGCGGGTGACGAAGCCAGCCGTCAGCTCAGAGCGCAGACCGCTGAGGCCATCCTGCGCGCCATGAGTGACACGGATCACTTCGCGTTGGTCAGCGTCGACGTGCGACCGACGGTGCTGCACCCGAAGGAGGGCCTCGCCGCGGCCAACGACAAGGAGATCGCCAAGGCGCTCGAGGCCCTTGCGGAGCACTCGAGCGGCGGCGCCACGGATCTCGCGTCTTCGTTCGACGTCTCCTTGAAGCGCCTGCACGGCACCGCGCAGCCCGCCGTGGTCTACGTGGGCGATGGCGTCGCGACCAGCGGCGAGATGACCGGCGAGCAGCTGATCGAGCGCCTGCGTCGGGCGCTCACCACGAGCCGCTCGCGGCTGTTCACCGTGGCCGTCGGCGCGGAGTCCGATCGCGCGCTGCTCAGCGAGCTGGCGCGCGCTGGCGGAGGATCCGCTTTCCGTGTGGAAGAAAGCGACCAGACCACGGCGCAGGCCCTGGAGCTGCTTTCAAGCATCAAGCTGCCGACCCTCACCGACTTCGAGATCGATCTCGGCGCGGGTCTCGACGAGCCGTTCGTCAGCAACAGCGGCAAGGTCAGCAAGGGCCAGGAGGTCGTGGTGCTCGCGCGGACGCATCACGAGATCCCTTCGGAGATCAAGGTGAAGGGCCATTTCGCAGGCAAGCCGTTCGAGAAGGCGTATCCGGTGGAACAGGACGACAGCGTCGTGCAAGCGTTCGTGCCGCGCTTGTGGGCGGCGGAGTACGTGCGGCGCCTGCTCGGCTCGGCCCAAGGCGCCGAGACGGAGCAGGGGCGCATCGCCGCGCTGGGCCTCGAGTACGGCCTGATGACTCCATACAGTAGCATTCTCGCGCTCGAGAGTGAGTCCGCTTATTCCCGCATGGGAATCGAGCGCAAGAAGCGACCGCTGCGCGGCGTGCGCCTCGGCATGCTCTCTCCGGATCAGGAGTGGCGCCTGTCTCAGACGCTGGCGGCTCCCGCGGCGCCACGGGTGGCGATGGGCTGCAGCAAGCTCGAGCGCAGCCTGGGTGGTGAAGACGAACCACCGACGGCGACCGCGTCCGACGAAGAGCGCCAGGGCGGCACGGGCACGCGCGCCAAGAGCGACGAAGGCTCCATGGGCAGCCGCTACGGCGTGCGAGGCCCAGCCGACAATCCGACGCCGCTCGAGGAGCCCCCAGCTCAGCCAGCGCCAGCAGCGACGACCGTCCCGGAACTCGACAAGAAGCCCGAGGAGGCGAAGGCGGAGGCGACGGAGGAAGCCGAGGACGCGCCGCGGTTGGCTCCGAAGCCCCGCGCGCCGTCGGGCGGGACGGGGAACGGCTTCGCTGGCGGCGGCACGTCCAAGCCGGCCTCGGCGGTACCGTTCAGGGCGGCGACGCGCGACGGAGATCTGAAGGAGAAGCGAGCCGAGAACGGTCGCATCCAAGGGAACCTGGACGCGCTTCGTCAGGCCGACGAGTTCGGGCTGATCGGTCTGTTGGCTGACGGGAAGGACCGCAACGGCGTCAAGACCGGCTGGGGCGGAAGCATCGTCGCCAGCACCTGCAGCGACAGCTCCGAGCGTCCCTTGGCTCAGCGCGTGTTGCTGTGGAAGAAGCGCATCTCCACGGCGCGCGGCTCGAGCGACCTGATCGCGCGCTATCGCGCCGCGTTCGAGGCCTGCGAGCTAAAGGACTGGCGTAGCGAGCGCGCGTTCCTCGAGCTTCTGCAGGCGAAGGTGGAGACGCCCGAAGCCGCGAACACCGTGCTCGGGTTCTTCCGCGCGCGTCCTGACGTGCAGAAGTTCGTCGCGAAGCTGATCCTCCGCCGCAGCGTCAACCCCGCGCTCACGGCCGCAGTCGAGCAGCAGCTGTTCGGCAACCGGGTGTCGTGGACCGACGTCGACCGTCAGCTGAGCGAGATCACGGATCTGGACAAGCGCATCACCAAGCTGAAGGAGTTCATGGCGCGCGCTCCCGAGGACCCCAACGGCGACATCCGCCTGGTGAAGCTGCTGAGCCTGGCGGGACGCAAGGACGAGGCGCTGGCTCACGGGCGGCGGCTCCGCGATCGCGGCTTCATCACCCCGCAGATCGCGCGCAAGCTCGGCGATGTGCTGGCCCGCGCCAAGCTCGACGCCGAGGCGGTGCGCACCTACTCGGAGATCGTGGAGTTCGACCCAGAGAGCGCGCCGTCCCGGCTGCTGCTCGGCGACATCTACCTGAGCCACGGCTGGTATGCCCCCGCGTATCGTCAGTACAAGACGCTGAGCGAGCTGCAACCCGGTTCCGCCCTGGGCGAGCTGCGCCTGGCGGCCGCGGCGGCCGGCGCGGGTCGCATCGATGAATCCCTACGGATTCAACGCCAGGTGGCTTCTGCCGAGGGCACGCCGGGGCCCAACGACCCGCGGCTCTGGGCGCGGCTGTGGTCTGCCGCGCGTCTGGCGCGCCTGATGGTCGACCCGCCGCCGCCCACGCCGGGGCAGCCCAAGGTCGATCCCGCGCGGCGCAAGGCGAACCTCGAGCGCAAGCTGAAGGAGCTGCAGCTGTTCAGCGGCGAGGGCACCCTCGTGATCCTCACCTGGGAGGATCTCACCGCGAGTCTCCAGCTGATGACGCTCGACGGAAAGGCCGCCGTCGCCACGGGTGATGTGACCCGCGCAGCGCCAGTTGGTCTGAGCTCCGCACTGATCCCCAACAGCGACTTCTCGAAGCTGACCTACGAGGCGCAGCTCATGAGTGAGCTGTCGGACGACGCGATCCCCCTCGTGCGCCACGACATCACTTGGGACGGCAAGAGCTTCAGCGTGAAGGTGACGAAGCAGACGCTGGAGCCCCGAGAGCAGAAGGTCGCTCTCTAGACGCCGACTCGCGCCGTTCGATGGCGCGCCCTCACCCCCAAACCCAGCATCGAGTCGCGGTGACGCTGCTCGAGGGGTTGGGGGAGAGGTGCGTCGGAAACCGACTCGAGCCCACATTCGCACACCGTCCGATACCGCTCCGGTCAGGCGTTCGCTTTCCAGGTATGCTCGGCCATGGCTTGGCGTTCCAGAGGCTTGTTTCTATGTGTTTCCTGCGTGGGCCTGGTGCTGGGCGCCTGGGGTTGCGGCTCCGACGAGAGCTCCGCGTCGAATGGTGGCAATGGCGGCAGCGCGGGTGCTGGTGGGAGCGGCGGGAGCGGCGGGAGCGCCGGGAGCGCTGGCAGTCCCCCTTCCTGTGACGTCTACGCGACCAGCGCCGCCCCGAGCTTCGTGCGCAACTCCGCGGCCTGGGGCCTGGAGGGCGTCGAGGGGAACCGAATTTCCGCAGTGGATTTGGACGGGGACGACTACCCGGACCTGATCATCCACGGCCTCGGCAACAACACGCGAGCGCCGAACAGCGCGCCGACCTCACGCATCCTGATGAACCGGGAGAGGGCGGGAGGCGGACGCGAGTTCGTCGACGAGACGCTGCCCAGTGGGTACGGAACACCACGCGACGGTGACACGGAAAACCAGCGCTCGACCCAGCTCGCGGTCGCGGCCGACGTCGACAACGACGGCGATCTCGATCTGTTCAGCGGCACGTACACCGACAAGACCAAGCTCGACAGCCCCGAGACCCCCGGGCAGCTCGATCGCAGCGAGGTGTTGCTGAACGATGGTTCGGGGCATTTCAGTCTCGCGCCGCAGCTGGCGCTGCTGGGCACGGATGCGTTCCCGACTTCGGGAGCGACTTTTGCCGACGTCGACTTGGACGGCAACGTCGATCTGTTCGTCGTCGGCTGGTACGACCTCTACGGTGTGACGAATCAAGGCAGTCAGGCGCGCCTGTTCATGGGCGTGGGCGATGGTTCGTTCAACGAGATCACCGGAGCCGTGGGCTTGCGCACGTCGGACCTCGGCTACGACGCGGGGACCAATCACCGGCCGGCGTATGGCACCACGAGCTGCGATGTCGATGGGGACGGCGACATGGACCTCTTGGTGAGCGCCTACGGACGGCAGTGGAACCAGCTGTATTTGAACGACGGCAGCGGCAAGTTCAGCGAGATGGGGCGCGACAGCGGGTTCGCCGGCGACGAGAACGAGAGCTACGCCGACAACCAGTTCTTTCTCTGCTGGTGCACCCTTCACGACGATCCGGCGTGCCCTGGCGAAGGCCCCAAGGTGCAGTGCCCGAGTCCTGCGGACGGCTACTGGTCGGCCTCGGATACCCGGCCCTGGCGCGCGAATGGCAACACCTTCAGCACCGCGTGCGGCGACGTGAACAACGACGGGGTAGCTGACCTCTACAACGCCGAGATCCATCACTGGTGGGCTGGCGACGGGAGTGACACCTCACGCCTTCTCCTCGCGGATACGAGCGGCGGGAGCCTCAAGTACTCCCGGCCCGACCTGCAAGCAGCAGGCTTGGGCCTACCGCGCCCGGGTGTCGACTGGAACGAGGGTGGTATCAACGCGGCCATCGCGGATCTGGATCTCGACGGGCGGCCGGACATCCTGCTCACGACCAGCGACTATCCCGACCAGGCCCTGCGTGTGTTCCATCAGAGAGCCGATGGAAGCTTCGAGGCGGTGGAGGACGCATGGGGGCTGAACCACGACTGCCCGGTGGGGCTGGCGGTCGCAGACTTCGATCGAGATGGCGACCTGGACGTAGTGGTTGGTAGCAGTCGTGCCCGCGACTGCGCCCAGCTATGGGACACCCGCGCGGTGCACCTGTACGAGAGCGACGCCGCCGACCATGCCAAGTGGCTCAGCGTGAAGCTCGCGGGTGGCGCGGGGGCGAACCGCGCGGCCATCGGCGCCGAGGTGCGCGTGACCGCCGGTGGGTTGACCCAGGTGAAGAGCGTCCAGGGAGGCTACGGGCACTTTGGCATGCAGCAGGACCTGGTGCTGTCGTTCGGGCTCGGCGCTTGCAGCGACGCGAGCGTCGAGGTGATCTGGCCCGATGCGGGGCACACGACCACACGGAGCGAGGGCGTCGCTGCTGGACAGCTGCTGAGCCTGAGCCAAAGTGACGGCACATGAAGCCTGGCGATCACCCCGAGTTTTTCCGCTTTCCTCCGCCGCCCGGTCGCTCTCGCGAGAGCACGATCCGTTTGGATCGGAACGGTCGCTTCTGGCACGACGACGCACCGGTGGAGCACAGCCAGATGGCCAAAGCGTTTGCCGCGTGGATTTCGAAGCACCCGGACGACGGACGCTTCATCCTGACCAATGGCTACGACTGGACCTATTTCAGCGTCGAGGATACGCCGTTCTTCGTCAGCGGGGTGCGGCTGTCAGACGGCGTCGTGGAGCTCGAGCTGTCCGACGGCAGCTCCGAGCCCATGGATCCCAGCACGCTCCGAGAGGGTCCAGACGGCGCCCTGTACCTGAAGGTCAAGGACGGGCAGTTCGACGCTCGCTTCCAGCCGTCCGCACAGCTCGAGCTTGCGCCGCTGCTGGTCGAAGCAGACGGAGGCGTTGGTCTGGAGATTGGTGGGCAGCGCTTTTCCGTTCCGCCGCGCTAGCTCACGGCAAGCAATGATTGCCAGACAGCAGGGAGCGCTGTAGATCGCGCCGGATGCGCGTTCTAGTCGCTGATCGTCTGCCCGAAACGAGTCTGCTCGAAATCCGCGCCCTGGGCGTCGACGTCGACTACCAGCCGGAGCTCACTCCGCAGCAGCTCGTGGAGTCCCTTCCGGGACACGGCGTGCTCATCGTGCGTGGGACGCGGGTCAGCGCCGAGGCCATCGAGGCCGCGCCGACGCTGAACCTGATCGTGCGCGCCGGCGCGGGTACGGGGAACATCGACGTGACCGCTGCCAGCGCGCGCGGCGTCTACGTCGCGAACACGCCAGGCAAGAACGCGAGCGCCGTGGCCGAGCTGGCGCTCACCCTGATGGGGGCGCTCGACCGGCGCGTGGTCGACGCCACTCTCAGCTTGCGTGACGGCAAGTGGGAGAAAGAGGAGTACGCCCAGGCCGTGGGGCTGCGCGGGAAGCGCCTGGGTATCATGGGCTTTGGCCACGTGGGCCGGCGAGTCGCCGAGCTCGCCCGCGCTTACGGCATGCGGGTCCGCGTCTGGAGTCGCTCGCTGACGCGCTCGAAGGCTCAGGCGCTCGAGATCGAATTCGCTCAGAGCCCCGAGGAGCTGGCGAAGCAGAGCGACATCTTCAGCATCCACCTGGAGCTCAACGAGCGCACCCGGGGCATCGTCGGGCGCAACGTGCTCGAGGCTTTGCCTCGGGGATCCATGCTGATCAACACCGCGCAGGACGGGCTGATCGACAGCGCGGCGTTGCTCGAGGTCGCTCCGAGGAAGGCCCTACGGCTCGGGCTGGACGTCTTGCCCGATGAGCCGAGCGTGCGCACCTCCAGCTACGATCACCCCGTGCTGCGTACCGGCCTGTGCTACGCGACGCCTCACATCGGTGCCTCCACGGACGAGGCGCAGGGTGCGATCGCCGACGAGTGTGTGCGCGTGCTGCGCGCGTTCTTGATCGAAGGGCGCGTCCCGAACGTCGTGAACGTCTGCGCGAGCTCCCCAGCGCGCTACCAGCTCATCATTCGCCACCTCGACAAGGTGGGCGTGCTGGCGAACACCCTCAGCGTGCTCAAGCGCCATGGGCTCAACGTGGAAGAGCTGGACAACACCGTCTTCGACGGCGCCCGCGCGGGCTGTGCGCGCATCCGGGTGGACTCTCGACCCAGCGACGCCTGCCTGGCGGAGATCACCGCGTTCACCGGCGACGTGCTCCACGTCGACGTGGTCACGTTGCCGAACCTCGCCTGAGCGCGCCGAGCTGCGCCTCTGCCAGTTTTTCCGGGGGTGAGGACGCGCCGTCCGGCTCTTCGGCCCGCTGGCCGATATGCGGGATTCCCCTACCGAATTGGCGGTTCTTCACGCGATCCACAGGGCCCGACCAGGTCGAGCGCGGAGCGTCGAGGGGCGCCAGCGCCCGGGGTAGCTTGCGCGGTGGCCTTCGGTTCAGTAGATTGCGCGCCCGGTGGATCCCTGCGGGCCCCTTCGGGTCCGTTTTTTTTTGGCGCCCCCCCCACACCAAGACTCTGTTCCGGCCTCGGACGGGCCGAGCGGCTCCCAGCGCCGCAGTGGTGTGAGGTGGTCCCTCCGAGAAACGCGAGTTTCTCGGGCCGCACCCTCGGGCGCGGCGCGCCACGGACAGGATCTCACGAACGGATCCACCTACTCAGACCCTCGAATGCATATCGCTCACGAAAAACTCCAAGGCCTCGATCGGGAGGGAATCATCGCCCTCGTCGAGCCCATCTTGCGTGCCCATGGCGTGCAGGCGGTGGAGTTCGTGTGGGCGGGGCGTTCGGGGGAGTCGGTGCTCTCGCTGACGATCGAGCGTCCAGAGGCCAAGCTGGCTGGGGAGGGAATCACCCTGGACCTGTGCAGCGAGATCTCCCGCGACATTTCGTCGGCGCTCGACGTGACCGACTTGATCCCAGGTCGCTTCCGCCTGGAAGTGGGGTCGCCTGGGATCGAACGCAAACTGTACGAAGCGGCCGAGTACGTCCGCTTCGAGGGGCAGTCAGCGAAGCTCAAGCTCAGGGTACCAGTCGAAGGGCAATACACCTTCCGCGGTCAGCTCGGGGGCTTGGATGAGGCTGGCAACGTGTTGATCCACACCGACGCTGGAGAACTCCACCTCGAGTTCGCCAACATCCAGTCGGGACACTTGGTGTTCGACTGGAAGGTAGCGAAGCCGGGCCGCTCGGCGAACCCAAGCAAGAGCGGAGCCGGGAAGAACGGGCGCAAGGCGCGCCAACGGAGCCGATGACTCATGGCACAAGCAACGTCTACTGTCGAAGACCTAGGTCTGATCGTCGAGCAAGTCGCCCAGGAGAAGGGCATCGACAAGCAGATCCTAATAGACACGATGGAAGCGGCGATCCTCAAGGCAGCTCAAGCTGCCTTCGGCCAGTCGCGTGAACTCGAAGCACGTTTCAACGATGAAACGGGGCAGATCGACCTCTTTCAGTACATGACGGTGGTGGAAGAGGTGGACGAGCCGGAGCGGGAGATCGCCATCGAAGACGCCAAGAAGCACGGCTTGGACGCCGAGGAGGGCGAGGAGCTGGGCTTCCAGGTGTTCTGGCACCCCAAGGACGCGGATCGCGCTCGTCAGCAGGACAAGGAGTTCGGAGATCTGCTGAAGATCAAGCAGGCGCGCAGCCAGTTCGGTCGCATCGCGGCACAGACGGCCAAGCAGGTGCTTCTGCAGCGCGTGCGCGACGCGGAGCGCGACCTCATCTACAACGAGTACAAGGACCGCAAGGGGCAGCTGATCCGGGGCATCATCCGTCGCTTCGAGAAGGGCCACAACGTGATCGTGGACCTCGGCCGGACCGAAGGTGTGCTGCCCTACCGCGAGCAGACCCCCCGCGAGACCTATCGTCCGGGAGATCGCGTCGTCGCCTACGTGAAGGATATCGACCGTGAGGCGAGGGGACCGATCGTGATCCTGAGCCGCAGCGCGCCCAGCTTGGTCGAGAAGCTCTTCGAGGCCGAGGTTCCGGAGATCTACGAAGGCATCGTGAAGATCGTGGCCGTCGCTCGCGAGGCAGGATCCCGTAGCAAGATCGCGGTGACCACCCGCGACTCCGATGTGGATCCCGTAGGCGCGTGCGTCGGTATCAAGGGCTCTCGCGTGCAAGCGGTCGTTCAAGAGCTGCGGGGCGAGAAGATCGATATCGTGCCCTACGACCGCGATCCGGCGCGCTACGTGATCGCCGCTATTCAGCCTGCAGAGGTCAACAAGGTCATCGTCGACGAGCCCGATCACCGCATGGAACTGGTGGTCCCTGACGAGAAGCTCTCGCTGGCCATTGGTCGCAAGGGCCAGAACGTGCGCTTGGCGTCCCAACTTACCGCGTGGAAACTTGACATCATCTCCGAGTCGAAGTTCAAGCAGATGGAGGAGGAAGCCCTCCAGGCGCTGCGCGAGATCGATGGCATCGACGACGAGCTGGCGAAGCAGATGTATCGACTGGGCTTCCGCGCGCTAGAGGAGATCGCCGAGGCCGCCGTCGAAGAGCTGGTGACCATTCCTGGTGTCGAGAACACCGCAGCCGCCGAAGACCTGAAGGCGCGTGCGGAGGGCACCATGGAGCGACTACGCAAGGAGCGCCTGGCGGAGGCCACGAGCCGCGCGGAGTCGCTCTCGGATCGCGACATGTTGCGCTTCGTCCGTGGCGTGGGGCTACGGACGCTCCACCTGCTCGAGGAGTCGGGCTACCGCACGGTGCAGGACCTGGCGCGGGAGGATCCGGATCGCCTGGCGATCAAGAGCGGCCTGGGGATCAAGAAGGCCCGCCTGGTCCAGATGGGTGCGGTCCAGTTCCTGGAGAACGACCTGCACGAGATCGAGGCAGCTCGCCGAGCCGCCCGAGCCAGCGTGGAACAAGGCACTGCCGACTGAGGTCGGCTCCAGCCCTAACCAGGATCTCACACAGCGACCAAACCCTAGATGATGTCTTCCTTCCGTACCCCGCAGCCCTCCAAGGGGCGCCCCCACGCAGCGCGTGGTGCTGACCGTGGCACCCAGGCGTCGCGGCCGGTGCGCACCTGCGTCGGGTGTGGCGAACGGGATCACTCTGCGGCGCTCGCCTGCGTGGTGCTGGACGAACTGGGGCAGCCGGTGGTGGATCTGGCGGGGCGCCCGTCGGCCTTTGGAGGTCGGGGGGTCTGGGTCCACGTGCGCCAGACGTGTCTCGAGCGGGCTGCGCGCCACGGGCTCTCGAAGGGGTTTCGGGCGGCGGTCAGGGTCGCCCCGGAGAGCCTGCTCGCCGCGGTTGCTGGCGCGGCGAATCGTCGCGTCAGCGGCTTGCTCGGCGCGGCCCAGCGGGGCCGCCACCTCGCAGTGGGTGCGGACGCGGTGAGCGACGCCTGGGGCCAAGGCGGGGTGGAGCTGGT
>JAGQIY010001237.1 GCA_020430865.1 Myxococcales bacterium | reverse complement strand
GCTGCAGGCGCACCCCCAGCACCACCACCGACGCCACCAGCACCACCGCTGCCGCCCGCACCACCCAGCGGCCCGGGATTCCACCCGATGTCCTCCAGAAGCGGCAGCGAGAGGTCGACCGCATGGGCGAGTCCTCTGTTCGCGTAGGGCTCCATCAGGAGGTTCGGAGTAGCCGTGGGATCCCAGTGGGAGATGGAAGAACCCAGCTTCACCGGATCCGGCGCATTCAGCTGCAGCCGCCCATCCGGGTCGGCTCCGATCAGCACGTTCTGATCCTCACGGATATCCGCCAGGAGACCGCCAGCGGCCGCCAGCTTGAACTTGGAGGCATCCACCAGGCTCAGGGAGACGACGGGGATGCCGACGTTCTGGAAGCCACTCAACGGCTTGACGGGACTCCCCGCGCTGGTCATGCCGAGCACCAGGGCCGCCGCGCCCGCCGCTTCCGCTGCCTGGGCCTGGGTCTCGCCTCCACAGCTGCCGAGGTCGAGATACAGCACTACGCCCGCCTGCCCCGGCGGCAATGCCGTATTGCACCCCAGGTCGATACCCGCGGGTGCGCGGACGGTGCCCCCGATCGGCTTGCTCGTCAGCGGCTTGCCGAAGCTCGCGACAGCAACCGGATACCACGCCTGTTCGCTGGCTGACGTGGTGCGCAAGAGAGGCACACCGGAAGACAGCACACGCGGCGCCGCCTCGCTCACTCTCACCCCCGACCACACCACACGACGCGAATTCTTTGCGGAAACGACCCGCTCGGCGTCGCTCAGCTCGGCCCAGCTCCGCCCTTGCTGCGTGTCCAGGGTGAAGCTGGAGTAGACGTCGGGCTCGTCCAACAGCAGCTTGCCGGTCTCCTCGTTGACGAAGTTCGAGAAGCCAAGGCCGTGCCCAAGCTCATGGAGCAGCACCTGCACCAGGTCGATGTCCTTGCCTGCGTTACCGTCGAGGCCGTAGTACCAACCGACACCGCCAAGACAATCGGGGTCGTCGAGATCTGCGTTGAACTGAGCGCTGATGTCGGCGAGCCCCGGAGCCAGATCGACCCCAGCGAGACTGTCTGCGAGCGCGGAGTGGTACCAAGTCGCCGGAGCAGGTGCGCCAGGAAAGCCCTGGAAGACGAAGTTCGTCCCAGCGGAACCGAGCACCGCGCTGTTCGACGAACACGTGAGCGCGCTGAACCGTGCATCCACACGAATCGTCACCACGCTCTCCAGCAGCTCGCCCCAGATCTCCGCAGCGTACTCGAACGCGATGCGCCGCTGCTCACCGAGCGTGGTGCCGTGGTTGCCTCCCACCGGTGTCACCGGAGTCGGGTCCTCGAAGCCCGTACCCGCGGCGTCCTGAACCCGGATCTCGAAGTCCGCAGCCAGGGCGCTCGAGGCGCAGCAACACCAGGTCGCCAGTACACCGGCGACGATCGGTGCGCGGGTCACTTCGCCTCGTCCGTTTCCGCGTGGTCTAGAACCGCGTCCAGAGCTGCCGCCCGATTGGCGCACACCAGGCTCCGGGAGCCGTTCTCGACGCTGACCACCTGGGCGTGACGATAGCGTCCTCGCAGGTCGACCATCTGGCCACCGCCCGCCAGCCGCTTGGCTTCCAGCCCGAGATCGGAGCGGTCGAGACCCGCCCGCCAGGCGTCCTTGCTGACCTCCGGGCTCTGCGCTTGGTCTTCGCGCACGTCCCCACAGCCGATCAGCAAGCCAGAACTCAGCGAGAACGCACCACCGACTCCGATCGCCCAGCCCAGCGCACGCGAAGTCAGGGAAGATACGGAGCCTCCTCGGGCTGCAGCACGCCGGCGTCGTAGAGAGCGGTCCATGGAGGTTGGATCGACCGCTTGCCGCGAACCTTGAGTGTCGGAGCCGCCAGTTTCTGTTAGGACCGTTTGGATGCGCCTCGTCGACTCCCCCCCTGCCCTCGAGCGAACCGCCAAGGAGCTCGCGGGCGCCGAGCAGCTCTTCATCGACACGGAGTTCGAGTCGACGCGCGAGCATCGCACGCTGTGTCTGCTGCAGATCTCCCGCGGCGAGACCATCTATCTGGTGGACACGCTGCGCCTGGGAAATCTGTCGGCGCTGGCACCCGTGCTCGAGGCCGAGGCCACCGAGTGGGTGCTGCACGCAGGGCAGCAGGACGTGCTGTTGTTGCTCGAGCGCTTCAAGCTGAAGCGGACGCCTCCGATCTTCGATACCCAGATCGCATGGGGCCTGCTCGGGCCAGAGCCATCGGTCAGCCTAGCTTACTTACAGTTCCGGGTGCTCGGGCTGCGCGCTGGCAAGGCACACCAGGCAGATGACTGGAAGCGCCGCCCGTTGCCCCAGAGCCAGCTGGAGTACGCGGCTGGAGACATCGCGCACCTCCCAGAGCTGCGCGCTGAGCTCGGCGCACGTCTGCGCTCGAAGCAGCGCGAACAGTGTGTGTTCGACGCAGGACGTGACGCGCTGGTCCCGAGCGACGATCCGCCGCCGGAGCTGAACCTCGACTCGTTCCGCAACGCGTGGCAGCTGGAGCCGCCGAACCAGGCAGCGCTGCGTGCGCTGATGGACTGGTACAACGGCTTGCCCGCCCACAAGCGGGCTCAGGCACCCGCGCCAAAGACGCTCCTCGCGATCGCCGGTCGCCTCCCCGAGGAAGGGCAAGACGTCGCTCGTATCAAGGGCGTCCCCATGGGCTGGGGGCGACGGTACGGCGATCAGATCGCGGCGCTGGTGGTCAAGGCGGTCAACGGCGCCCGGGCGGGCGACTTCGTCCCCATCGATCCCCCGCCCTACGCCACCTTCGAGGAGATCCGCCTCGACGCGTACTTCGCCACGCTCCGCGCCGAGGTCTGTGCCATGCTACAGGTCGCGCCAGAGCTCGCGATGCCGACGCGGGTACTCAGGCGGCTGCGCGCCGCGTTGCTCGCTGGAGGTACGGGAGAGGCGCTCGCCGAGCTGGAGGGCTGGCGCGCGGACCTCTGCCGAGCGGCGGTCGCGGAGCACCTGGAGACGCACCCGCCCCCCCTCGGGAGTTAGCCACCAGCTGGGTTCGTGGACCGCGACCCCGGGCTCGTCTCGCGTCAGGGGATTTCGCCGTGCACGCTCGCGTCCGGGGGAAGTCAGCGGGCCGCGCGCCCGGTATAGTCATCCCATGCGGGAAACTCCCATCGAGCGCGAAGTCCAGGACCCAGGTTCGAGTTCGCCCAGGCTTCAGCGCTTTCCGGGTCGCAGGCGGCTCCACTCCACGGCGCTCGGCCTCGGCCTGCTCTGCTTGGGACCGCTGATGCTTGCCGTGCCAGGCCAAGCTCGCGCGGCCAGCTCGGAGATCGGGCCCAGCGACGACCTTCGCGCCGCCCTGAACGGCCTCACCCCTGGCGATGAGCTCGTGCTGCGAGCAGGAACCTACGACCTTGATTTCCGCCTAGCAATTACTCTCAACGGCACGGCCGCGATGCCGATCGTGATCCGGGCAAAGGACGGTGAGACCCCGGTCCTCACCCACGATCCCAGCCAGAACGTGATCAATATCGAGAGTTCGAGCTACCTCACGCTGCGCGGACTGGAGGTGACCGGAGGTGGGCACGGGATCCGCATCCAGGACTCGGACTTCATCACCATCGAGGACTGCCACGTCCACGACACGCCGGAGGTGGCGATCAGCGCCAACTTCGAGGGCTCCAGCTACGAGGGCCTGCGCTTCCTCCACAACCACGTCCATCACACCGGCGGCACGGGCGAGGGCTTCTATCTCGGCTGCAACGACGCCAAGTGCGTGATGTTCGACAGCGTGATCGAGGGCAACTACATCCATGACACCAAGGAAGGTGTGTCCCAGGGTGACGGGATAGAGGTCAAGCAGGGCAGCTACGGAAACCTGATCAAGGACAACGTGATCCACGACACGGGCTACCCCTGCATCATCGTCTACGGCACCCAGGGGAAAGCCGTGAACACGATCGAGGGCAACGCCATGTGGAACTGCGGCGACCACGGCATCCAGGCCGCGTCCGACGCCGTGATCGTCAACAACTTGATCCTTGGAGCCGCGTCGAACGGCATCCACGATCAGGTGCACCAGGGCGCGACCCCGGGCAACCTGACCATCCTCCACAACACCATCGTGGTCGCCAACGACGCCATCCGTACCAACGACATCGCAGCGCCGGTGCTGATCGCGAACAACGCGCTCTACTCCAGCGGGGGCTACGCCATCCGCCTGAGCGGCGACACCTCCCAGGCGAGCATCAGCGGCAACGTCGGGACGGGCAACTTCACCGGAGGCAGCAGTGGCTTCGACGGCAGCGGAGCGCGCGCCACGGACTTCGTGGACGCGGCGAAGGACGATGTCTTCCCGGCTGTGGGCTCGAGACTGATCGGCGCGGGGGACTCCGCGCACACCCTGCCCGACGACTTCAACGGCACGGCTCGAGCGGCATCCAGCGTCGACGTCGGCGCCTACGCCTACGACGCCAGCGGCAACCCCGGTTGGCCTGTCGGACCTGGCTTCAAGCAGGGCGGCGCCGCTGGCAGCGGCGGGAGCAACGGGGGCTCGGGTGGAAGCGGCAACGGGAGCGCCAATGGCGGTGGCTCCGGCGCCTCGCCCAGCAGCGGCGGCTCGAACGCGAGCGGAGCGACCGGGGGCTCTGCCGGCACCAGCAGCGCGGGCGACGACGACTCAGGCTGTGCCTGCTCGGTTCCGCGCGGCGCTGGTTCGAGGAGCTCGCTCTACCTGGCGCTGGGGTTGGCACTCGCGGCGGGCTGGCGGCGGCGCCGGGCTGCTCGTCAGCGCTCTAACGGCTAGTCGACGCGCACCGTGCGCACGTCGCGGATCCCACTGTCGGGATCGACGTCGATCACCAGGAAGTGGCGACCGATGTCGTCGAAGCGCTCGGGGATCGCTCCGCCGCCACCCGAGATGTACGCCGGGATCCCGCCGTTCTCGAAGTCATAATAGGAGTGGATGTGACCGTAGAGCGTGAGGTCGACGTGACCCCGCGCCAGCCGACCGAGGAGCTTGGCTGCCTCGTTGCGGCTGCTGAACGCTCCATTCCGCACTCCGATCGGGTCGAGCGGCGGGATGTGCATCGCCACGATGTGGACGTCGGAACCGTGCTCCCCGAGCCAGCCATCCAGCCGATCGTAGATCAGAGGGTCGACGGTCGCGCTTCCGCTGTCGACCAGACTGAACGCTGCCCCACGGAAGTCGAAGTGGAAGCTCGCTCGACCGAAGTAGTCATGCCAGAGCGTCGGTGACTGCCCGAGCTCGTGGTTGCCCAGCGTCGTGTAGTAAGGAACCTCGAGCCGCTCGAGCTCACGCTTGTAGCGGCTGAGCTGCTCGTCGGTACCTCGCTGAGTCAGATCACCCGCTCCGAGCATGAAAGCCACGGGTTCCTGGTTGATGCGTCCAAAGATGTCCTGCACGCGATCGATGGCCTCCTGCACATCGCTGAGCAGCGCGAAGCTGAAGGGTCCCCGCTGTCGCGCCTCGGGAGCCATCAGCTCGAAGCGCACCTCGGGAGTCCGTAGCTCGAGCTGATACACCTGCTGGGTCGGATGGCTGCCATCCGACCGCGTGATCTCGGCTTCGCCCTCGACTACCCGGAGCTCCGACTCGCGCATCACGTTCGAGAGCGTCATGCGCCAACTGGTCGAGGCGGCGTCGGTGCGTCTGAGCGTGAATCGCTGCGTCGGCGCGCTGCTCCACAGCTTCAGCTGCCAGTTGCCGTCCTCGTCCTGGCCGATACCCGAAACCACCGCGAGGCCGTCGTCCACGTCGACGCGAAGCCCTCGCGCCGCTGCGTGCCCGACCTCGAGATCGCGCTCGGCGCGCTCCTCGGCGGGGCGCGTACTGCACGCAGCTTGTACCAGCAGTCCACAGAATCCCAGTGTGACCACCACACCACGCCAGCCCATCACATTTCCTCCCGGTAGAGCAATGAGAGCCCGAGCACGTAGGCCGAGCCGACCTGGGCGTCGAAGCCGAGACCGAGTCGATCCTCGAGCATCCGGCTCTTGAAGAAGTAGTCCACGTCCAGCCCGAAGTGGCCAGCCACACCGCTGCCGAGGCCGTGAAGCAGCAAGCCGGCGGCGTAGTCGTCGTGACGGTGATCGTAGTAGGCCCGCCACTCCCCTCGCTCGCCACGGAAATACGCGCCGAAGCCCAGCTGAAACAACAAGAGCTCGGTGTAGTCGGCCTCGATGTGCTCGCCATCCAAGCCACGGATGTCGTACCCCGTGCGAGTCAGTCCCCACCCGGAGCCGGCCTCCACGAAGCTACCGTGGAGATCCTGCGAGAAGTGTCGCAGGTCCAGCCGGCCAAGCACCGAGGTCTCGAAGGTGGTGTTGACGAATCCTTCGGATGGATAGTCGTGACGGGTCAACCCGAGATCCAGGTCGAGGTAGCTGCCGTCGGGAGCATGCCTCCCAGGCGTTGCCCCGAGGAATCGCGGCTTCACCGACAGACTCAGCCGCTCGTTGCTGGAGTCGAGACCGAACCAAGCGCTGGGTGCGACGCGGACCGGCCCCACCCAGCGCTCGAAGCCCGTGGTCAAGAACCACCCATAGTCGAACTGAGGATCAGCGACGTGAGCGACACCGATGCGACTGGTGGAATACGCCTTGCCGCCGCTGCTGCCACGCCAGCTGCCGGGCATGGCCACGCCCCAGACGTCGGCCATGAAGGACATCCCGAACACGCCGGCTCCGGCGATGGTCACCGCCGCGGCGGGTCCGACCCAGTCCCGGGCGGCGCCGGTCAGCGCGAGCGTTCCTCCGCCGAGCAACACCATGCCCAGTCCGATGCCCTCCGCCAGCAGCAAACGGCGCCCGGTCTGGCTCCTGCCGGCGACGAAATGGCCAGTGCCATGCACCAGCGCTCCAGGGAACACGGCGAGCGCAGTGGCCAGAGGATCCGCCTCTTCCGACTCGGAGCTCTCTGCCAGGGGCCCCGTGACCTGGCTGTCCTGGGCGCTGGCGCCGGGACTCCAGAGCGCCCCAAGCAGAGCAACCGAGCCGAACCACAACGCGGTGCCCAGCCTTCCGCTCAAGCGCGGGTCTCCCAGTCGAAGAGCGCACGGGAGAGCTGGAGCAAGTCGATCAGATCACGGGGGTCCTCGCTCAGCTCGGGGAGACGCACGTTCAGGCAGTCCTTCGGCAGCCGCTCGGTGAAGCGATCCGTCGCTGCCTGAGCCACGTGATTCCACGCGGCAGTGTCCTGGCGCAGCTTCGCGAGCTCATGCAACAGCACCAGCATCGCCTCGCTCACACGACGCCCCTCGAGGCCGATCGATCCTAGACGCTGTGCCGGATCCCGTGGCGTCGCCCAGCCGACCTTGCGAGACGGGTCGCTGGCGCGCGGCACGTAGGCGCGGTTGAAGATCACTGCCCCGAGCGGCACGCCTCGTTCGAGCAAGCCATCACGCAAGTACGCAGCGTCCCACAAGCTGGTGCGAGACGGCGAGCAAACGAGGCAGAACGCCGTGGAGTCCGCGCGCAGCATGCGCTGCACCTCCTCGGCGCGCTCTTGAAAGCCCTCCTTGAGGTGCCACAGGACCGAGAAGAAACCGACCAGCTCCTCGACCAGCTGCCGGCTCGCCAGCATCCCTAGGATCCGCGTCGCAGCAGCGCCGCCCGTCGGCAACAAGCGCGACAGAGCTCCCCCAGCGAAGCGCGGCTTGAGGAACCAGCGCACCGCTTCGTCGTCGAGGAAACGCGCGAGCCTCCCTGGCGCGTCGAGGATGTCGAGAGCACTGCGCGTCGGTGGCGTATCCAGCACCACCAGGTCGTACTCACCGCTCTTCACCACGTCGTACAAGCGCTCCATCGCCACGTAGGCGTGACTGCGGGCCAGAGTGCGCGAGAAGGCCTGGTAGACGCGGTTCTCGAGGATGCGCCGGGTCGACTCACCGGCACCGTTGAGGCGCTCGATCAACGAGTCGTAGGAGGCTCGCGTCTCGAGCATCGCCGCGTCCAGTCGACCTTCGATGCGCGCGCCGTACCGCAGGAGCTCGTCGGTCGGCACCGCCCGTACGCTGTCGTCCAGTCCATCCAGTCCCAGCGCCGTCGCGAGCCGACGCGCTGGATCGATCGTGAGCACCAGCGCCCGGCGGCCGCGACGCGCCGCTTCCAAGGCCAGCGTGGCGGCGACACTCGTCTTGCCGACACCACCGGGGCCCACACAAACGATGAGTTGGTGCTCGCGCAGAAACTTTTCTGCCTGGATATGATCCTGCTCGGAGTTCGCCCGCCGGCTCGCGGTAGTCGCCTCACCCCCCAGCTCCGGCTCGTCGCTCATCACGCTGCCTCCCCGGCGGCCATGCGGCCGAGGCGCTCGAGCTCCTGCAGGCTCACTTCGCCGGTGGTGAGTCGCGGCAGCTCCACGACGGGGATACGCACGCGAGCCGCGAGCCGTTTCAGCTGATCGCGCACTCGGCCAAATCTCCTGAGGGCTGCCCGCCCCAGAGCGATATCGTCACCGAGTTCGACATCACCTGCGCGGAGCGCGGCCTCCGAGAGGTCGTCGACCACGCTGAGTGCCTGGTACGTCAGGGGTTCGCTCGGCACCTGGTTCACGTATAGCCGGCCGAGCTGGATCCGGTGCTCACGGTCGAGGTTCTCATAGAGTTCCAGGGTCTCCTGCACTGGTAGCTCCGTCGGCAACGTGACCAGGTTGAGCACCACTCGATCACTGTCCGCCAGCAGGTCGCTCACGCTAGCCAGCAGTCGGCGCAGCGGCCCAGCGCCGACCAGGCCGTCCAGCACTCGGGGCAACTCGAGCAGCATCAGCGCGTGCCCCGTGGCGTCGAGGTCGACGTAGATCGGGTGCCAGCAGGGCTTCCCGTCCGCCTTTCGCATTTCCACGAGGCTTTTCAGCTTGCTCAGCGTCACGACCTCGGCGACGCCGGGTGCGGCGTAGAGGAAGCGCTTCAGCGCCTTGTTGTCCAGCACCAGCTTCGCGAAGCCCCCGAGGCGCAGGTTGTCGGCGACGTAGTCCGCGAGGGCACCCTCTACACCCAGGTTCATGGCGCTCACGCCGCGGCCGAGGTCATGCGGCTCGTAGCCGATTGGGCCCTGCCCGAACACGGCTTCCATGCTCGCTCGGTGCCCGAGCTCGACCACCAGCGGCCGCATACCACGGCGAGCCGCCTCGATGGCCAGCGCCGCGACCAGCGTGGACTTGCCGACTCCACCCTTCCCGGTGAAGAGCTGCAAGCGATGAGCAAAAGGATCCCGAGCGGGTGATAGCGGCGTGATCACGACGGCATGAGGTAACGCGACAACCGCCCGCCGCCAAGTCCGATGCCCCAGGCAGCAGAACCCGAGCCGGAAGTCCGAGGTTTGGTCCTCGCCCTACGGCGGGAGGCAGAAGCTATGGCAGAGTGCCGCACGAGTCCTCGATGTCTGCCGACAGCCAAGCGCCCACCGCGCCCAGTATCTTCGCCTGGATCCAGGCAGCGCGCCCGCTCGCCGCTGCCAATATCGCCTTGCCCATCGCTTTCGGCAGCGCGCTGGCCTACGGCGATCAGCGGCGCTTCGATCTGGCAGCGCTGGGTCTGGCCCTGGGCTTCGGGGTCATCGATCAGCTCTTCATCGTGTTCGCGAACGACTACGCCGATGCCGACGCCGATCGGCTGAACACGTCGTACAACCTGTTCTCCGGCGGCTCCCGAGTCATTCCTCAGGGCAAGTTGTCGCGACGCAGCCTGGGTCGGGCGGCGCTCCTGATGGCCGCGGTGCTCTTGATCTACGGCGCCAGCGTCGCTCTCCTCAAGCACGTTTCCGTGTGGTTTCCACTGACCCTGAGCGCCCTCGGGTTGCTCTGGGCATACAGCTTTCGTCCCGTTCGCCTCTCCTATCGGGGGGGAGG
>JAGQIY010001236.1 GCA_020430865.1 Myxococcales bacterium | reverse complement strand
GAGTTTCTGACTGCCTTGACGCAAGGAGAGGGGTCCCATCGCGCCCTGCAGCAGACCTGGAAGCTCGGTACGTTCGCGCTCGAAGTCTTCGAGGCCGCGAGCAGCTCCGCGAGCGATTACGAAAGGGCATTTCAGGCGGCGGTCGACGAAGGCTCCAGCTGGCAACTCGCGCTTGTCCAGGTGCCAACCGACACCCAGGACGCCTACGGTGACCGGAATCCGTACCTGGTCACGAAGGCGAAGTTTCTCGCACGCAATGTCCCGGTCCAAGAGTTCAGGGTCGAGACGATGAGAAAGCCGACCAACCAGCGCCAATGGGCGCTGGGCGGCATCGGTCTTCAAGTGTTCGCGAAGCTCGGGGGTGTCCCGTGGTTGCTGCGGGCAAACTCCCGGGAGCACGAGCTCATTCTCGGCCTCGGCAGCGCGAGCCTGGGGACGAGTCGTTTCGGCGCTCGAGACCGAGTTGTTGGGCTCACTACGGCTTTCAGCGGCGACGGCAGGTACTACCTCACGGAGGCGTCGCGTACGGTGAAGTACGAGGAGCACGAGGGCGCCGTCGTCGAGAGCGCCGTCGCGGCGTTCAACCGTGTGCGAGCCGAGATGGCCTGGCGGGCCGGCGACTCGGTGCGCCTCGTGCTCCACAGTTTCAAGGACCTCAGGCGCCGGCACGTTGACTCGCTCAAGAACGCGGTCTCGACTGCCGCCGGCCCGGACCTCCAAGTTGAATTCGCCTTCCTACATCTCGCGGAGCAACACCCGATTCTGCTCTTCGATCCGAGCGAACAACAACAGATCCCCCCTCGGGGCTCAGTCGTGCGAATGGGGCGTTACGAGGCGCTGGCGTCGGTGCTCGGTCCTAACGACGTTCGCAACGACCGCGCTGGCTTTCCTCGTCCGGTCTGTATCAAGCTCCAGCGAGGTTCGACCTTCGAGAACCTCGACTACCTGAGCGAGCAAGTACTGGCGTTTGCGGCGCTGTCATGGCGCAACTTCACGCCTACCTCTGTGCCCGTCACCGTGCTGTACGCTGAGTTGATCGCGGGTCTTCTCGGGAGGCTGGGAACCCTCACGCGCTGGGATCCGGACGTCCTTCGAGGAGACGTTGGGTCCTCGAGGTGGTTCCTATGATGGCAACCTCGCTGCTACTTCGCGACGCGCAGGCCGCGCTCCGCCTCACCGCGGAAGCGGGAAGGCTCTCGGTCCTGGAAGCATCATTCGTCGCATGGTTGCGCGATCAGCTGCCTCCTCCGGAAGTTCCACTCGCGCTTGCGCCGCCGCTCCGCAGGTATGAGCACGTGGCGCTGGCCTGCCTCGCGGAAGCTGCCGGGTGGTGTGACGACACCGGGCTCGTCGAAGAAGGCTTGCGGTGGCTCGTGGACGTCTCCCTTGAGAGGGCAGGAATGCCGGCTCCCGTCGTTACGGACGCACTCGCTCAGACCGTGATCGGCCTCGCCGCGCGTGGGCACTCTTGGATTGCCGCTTGGCACGACGACCTGGTCTCACGGGGCGACGCGACTCCAGTATGGCTCGTCGGAGGAGGTGCCTATGCACGAGGCGCCACGACGGACGGGTCGGTTGAGCTTCGCCATGCGCTCGCATCTCGCGGCGTCGGAACTACCGGCGACGCTGACGCGCTCGTGCTGCTGGAGCGCTTGAAGGCCGGCGACCTCCCGGAGGACGCGTTTCATGCGCAGGTCCTCCTCGTGGCGCTCGAGTGGGCACGGCGGTCTGCGCCCGTGGCAGTACCTGGCCAGGCAACGCCGGAGACTGTCGCTCGGCTCCTCGCCAGGGT
>JAGQIY010001235.1 GCA_020430865.1 Myxococcales bacterium | reverse complement strand
TGAACTCCTCCGCGGTGCAGGTGCCAGTCGCGACCGTGACGTCGAGGGACGCCCGCGTCAGCTCCCGATAGTAGGAGCCTCCCGAGCCGCTCGTCTTCTTGCAGAATCCGTCCGCGTCGTACTCCCAGGTAACCTCCAGGCCGAGCGGGAAGCGCGCCTTGCGAAGCCGGTGAAAGCCGTCGTAGATGTATTCCGTGCGGATGGAGTCGGCGTCGACGACGCGGGCAAGTTCGCCGTTCTCGTGATACTCGTAGCGAGTCCTGGCGAGCTCGATGGAGTTCCCCTGGGGGTCGACCCTGAGCAGGCTCACCGAGCTGATGCGACGCTCCTGGTCGTGGTCGAACGAGAAGCTCCAGCCGCGTCGGTCCATGACTCGGGTCAGCCAGGGCACCGCTCCGCTGCGGTCGTAGTACAGGTCGACGCCGTTGCCTCGCGCGTCGCTGATGCACGTCAGCCACCAGCAGGGCTCAGAAGATTCCGCGGGGAAGCAGGTGAAGGTGTACGTGCGGCTCCCGCGCAGCTCTCGCAGGTAGATGTGGTCGCCCTGTCGCGTGGCTTCGAGGTTGGCGCCTCGGAGACGCAGAGGCTCGGTTGGCGCCTGCAACAAGGCGTCGCCCAGATCGAGGTAGCGGCCGTCGGGGCGACGACACGCGAGGCGTCCGGCGTGCTGCGAGATGAACTGATCGAAGCCATGGCTCCAACCGGGACCGAACGGCAGTCGCTCGCCCGCGGTGCCGGAGTCGTAGTAGCGCACGAGCTCGAACGGCCAGGAGCCATTGCCACTGCGCGCCGCCAGCTCCGGGGAGGCCGTCTTCGTGGGGACATCGATGGGCGCTGCGATGCTGAGGTCCTGGACCTCTTCGAAGACGTGCCCTGTCCAGGCGTCGACCGGATCTGCGAGTGGCTTCTTGTCGGCGTGCTGTCCTTGCGCCTTTGGACTGCTGCTTGCCGAGTCCGAGTCGCGAGCGCTGGCGACCTTCGCGCCCTTCGGGGCTCCGTGGGTCTCGCTCTCCGTCTCCGCCTCGCTCGTGTCCCCCTCGGTGCTCGAGGCTGACTGGCCGGCGGCCGCGCCCCCGTCCGCGTGCGTGCCCGGACCCGTGCCCTCGAGCTTGACCGAGGTGGCCGTGCTCTGCGCGTCCTTGCCCGTCGTCGTCGTTGCTCCGCCTGCCATGACGCGCTCAGATGTCGAACTTCTTGTTGATCTTGCCCGTCACCAGGTCATGGACCGGGCAGGGGTTCGACGGATTGTTACCGGGAGGATCCACGTCGAACTTGTTGCCTGGCAGGATTTGCTTGCCGCCTCCCACGATCAGCTTGGTCGAGGGCTTGTCGGCGGAGCTGGCCTTCGCGGTGTGCGGGAAGGGCGCAGGCACGCCGTCAGGCTTCGGGGGCGGCATCGGCGGGATGTTGCTCGGGGTCGGCGGCGCGATGAACGGCACTGAGCTCTTGGTGGTCAGCGCTTTCCGCTTGGAATAGGTAGTGGCCATCAGGGCAGCTCCACCTTGGCGGAGTAGACCCGCACGTTGGCGTGAACGCGCATGTAGAGCCGCTCTCCGTTGAGCCGCATGCGGCCTTGGTGCTGGAGTTGCAGCTCGCTCTGTCCGCTGCGCAGCTCGAGCTGCTCTTCCGCCTCGACGTTGACGCGGCGGGCGCGAACCTCGAGATCGCCGTCGGCGTTCACTCCTGGCGTCATGCGGGTCTGGAGAGCGCCCAGGATCAGCAGCGCGTCCGGGGTCGGGCTGAGCAGGACCAGCGCGCGGCGTTGCAGCACGTCCTGGATCAGGCTGGGCTCGACGCCCGGAGCGAGCTCGGCCTGGACCAGCTGCCCATCCAGCAGGCGCACGGAGTAGACCCCCTCTGCAGCCAGCTCGATGAAGCCACCGTAGAGCGCACCTGGGGACAGCTGACTGGCCGGGCCTCGCTTCCGTGAGGTCTTGAGTGAGGGCACTGCGCGCAGGGCTCGAGGCTTGGCCATGTAGGCTCATCGGTCGCGACCTCGAGTGGTTGCGTGCTTTTTGTGAAGCTCCCTCGAATCGCTCTAAGTGCTCGTAAGTGCGATGTAATTTATCCGTACTTCTCGCCGCTCGAGTTGCTCGCCGCCCCGGACGACTCGAAGTTCGCGTCCACCTCCACGCTCCCGGGGGTCAGCGTGATGGTGCAGCCTCCCGCCTTGATGGTGATCTGGCCGGATGCCTTGAAGACGACGTTTGCGCCACTGAGTGTCGCGGCGCCGCTGTTGTCGATGTTGATGGCGCCCTTGCCGATATGATCCACGCCGGCGCCCTTGACGAGCCTCGCGCCGTAGCTCTCCGTCATGACGCCGGTGACATCCACGCCGTAGTTCGTGCAGCTGACGACCTTCGGGCCGGCCACGGCCTCGTTGTTCATGCCCGCGACGCTCACGCCGGAGTTGGAGGCCGCTTGCAGCAATGCTCCGCCGATCACCGTGATGTTCGAGCCCTTCACCTTGCGGGCCTCTCCGCCGATGGGCAACTCGGTCTTCGCGCCGCCCACGCAGCGCACGAGGGTGGCCGCCTCGATGCCCTGCTCACCCCCGACAGAAAAGATGCGCGCGCCGCCTATGACGATGGTCTCTGCACCTGCGACGATGCTCTTGTTGGCGGCGACCTTCACGTTGCGTGTCCCCACGGAATAGGTCTCTCCGCCGGCCGTGTTCTTCGTGTACACCTGTGCGGTGGCGACGTTGCGGTTGCCGGCGACGCTGTGACTCTCACTGGAACCGACGGTCGTGGTCTTGTCGTTCGCCG
>JAGQIY010001234.1 GCA_020430865.1 Myxococcales bacterium | reverse complement strand
CGCTTCTGGGTCAGCCTGATCTTCTCCGTCCCTCTGCTCGCACTGGCGATGGGACCGATGCTGCTCCCCAGCCTCGTCCACTCGGCCCCAGGCGTATTTTCCCCATGGCTTCAGCTGGTACTGGCAGCACCGGTCGTGCTCTGGGCGGGAGCTCCGTTCTTCAAGCGCGGTTGGCAGAGCGTGTCGTCACGACACCTCAACATGTTCACGCTGATCGCGCTGGGCACGGGTTCCGCGTTCGTGTTCAGCGCGCTGGCGACCGTCGCCCCCTCGCTCTTTCCTTCCTCGCTGAGGGACGAGCACGGGATGCTGCCGGTCTACTTCGAGTCGGCCGCGGTGATCATCAGCCTCGTCCTCCTGGGGCAGGTACTGGAGTTGCGCGCACGTCAGCGCACCGGCGCCGCGATCCGCGAGTTGCTCGAGCTCGCTCCGAGCACGGCGATCCGCATCGCGCCGAGTGGTCAGGACGAAGAGGTCGCGATCACCGAGATCCAGCATGGTGATCTGCTGCGCGTGCGCCCGGGGGAGAAGCTCCCCGTCGACGGCAGCGTGCAGAGCGGAAGGAGCCAGATCGACGAGTCGATGCTGACCGGGGAGCCAATCCCGGTGACCAAGACGGCCGGCGATAGCGTCGTCGCAGGCACCCTGAACGGCCAAGGAGCGCTCGTCATCGAGGCCACGGCGGTGGGCTCGGAGACACTGCTCAGTCGCATCGTCCAGCTGGTCGGCGACGCCCAGCGCAGCCGCGCTCCCAGTCAGAAGCTGGCAGACTCCGTCGCTGCGTGGTTCGTGCCCGGCGTCGTGGGGATCAGCGCCGTGACCTTCGCCGTCTGGTTGCTGTTTGGCCCGGACCCTCGCTTCACCCACGCCATCGTCAACGCGGTGGCGGTGCTCATCATCGCTTGCCCGTGCGCGCTTGGACTCGCCACTCCCACGTCGATCACCGTCGCCATGGGCCGCGGTGCCCACCTCGGTGTGCTGTTCAAGAACGCGGAGTCCCTCGAAGGCCTGGCGCAGGTGAATACGCTGGTCGTCGACAAGACAGGCACGCTGACCGAGGGCAAGCCCCGCCTGACTGATCTCGAGACGCTCGACGGGTTCGGCGATCAGGAGGTGCTGCGCTTGGCGGCGAGCCTGGAGCGGGAGAGCGAGCACCCCCTCGCGCGGGCGGTGCTCGGCGGCGCGGAAGAGCGTGGCCTCGAACTGCTGGACGCTCATGCCTTCGCCGCTACTCTTGGCCGCGGGATCTCCGGCGTCGTGGGCGGACGAGAGGTGCTGGTGGGGAGCGCTGATTTCCTCCAGGAGCACGGCATCGACCCCGCGCCGCTGGTGGAGCGTGCAGTAGGCAAGCAGGCCGATGGTCGCGGAGCACTGTTCGTCGCAGTCGACGGCCGCGCCGCGGGTGTCCTGCTGGTGGAAGATCCGATCAAGCAGAGCTCGCTCGCGGCGATCCGCGGTCTACAAGCCAGCGGCGTGCGCGTGGTCATGCTCACCGGCGACAACCAGCGCACCGCTCTCGCGGTGGCCGAGCGCCTGGGTATCGACGAGGTCCACGCGGAAGCAAAGCCCGAAGACAAGCAACGTGTGGTCGGGGAGCTGCAGGACTCGGGTCGAGTGGTCGCGATGGCGGGCGACGGCGTGAACGACGCGCCAGCCCT
>JAGQIY010001233.1 GCA_020430865.1 Myxococcales bacterium | reverse complement strand
CTCCGACGGCGCCGCGAAGTCGGTTCTGGTGCCCCGCGGCCGGGGGTTGACGTCGCTTCGGTAAGTTGGGGTCAGGACGATCACATTTGGGTCCAGATCCTCTCGGAACGCGAGAATCCCCTATCCGATCAGTGGTTTAGCATGAAAACAGCGTAGAAAAGAAGGCCTCACCCCGGCACGTATCGACTTGCGAACTCCATACGCGACCGAGGGAGACCCGACCCCATGAAAGCACACGCCGTCGCCGCCGAGAACCCGTTCGATGCCGCGCACCGCAGCTTCGACGCCCTCGTCCACCGTCTGCAGGCGTCCGAGACCACCGTGCTGAACCACAGCGCCGTGGAGAGGCTCATCGAACACGATGGCCGGGAAGTGCTCCGCCTGCTCTTCCAGGCACACCTCGACGTGCGGGGACCGGGTGACGTCGAGGAAGCGGTCGTCGGCGCAGACGAGATCGTTCGTGAGCGGACGCGTACGAGCACGCGGCGGCTCATGAGCGTCTTCGGCCTGGTGTTCGTGACGCGGCTGCTCTACTCGGCTCGCGAGGGTGGAGCGCCCGCGCTGGCACCGATGGACGCGAGCCTGAACCTGCCACGCGAGTCCTACTCGCACGGCGTGCGTCGCCGGGTCGCCGAGTTGGCCGGGCAGGGGGCATACGACCGCGTCACCGATGAGGTCCGCAGGACCACCGGTGCGGTGGTTCCGAAGCGCCAGGCCGAGGAACTGGCCGTCCGCGCCGCGGTAGACTTCGACGACTTCTACAGCGAACGCGATCAGCTCGACCTGAGCGCCGCGCAGGGCGAGTTTCTGGTCATCACCGTCGATGGCAAGGGCATCGTGATGCGCCCGGGCTCATTGACGGCGCAGACGCAACGGGCGGCGGCGGCGGAGGCGCACAAGCTCAACCGGCGGCTGACGAAGGGCGAGAAGAAGAACCGGAAGCGGATGGCGACGGTGGCCGCGGTCTACACCATCGACCCGGACGTACGGACGCCGGACATGATCATCGGGGGCCTTCGCGGTGCGGAGAAGACGCGGCGAGAGCGACCCAAGCCCATCGGCAAGCGCGTCTGGGCGAGCGTGATGAAGACGCCCGGTGCGGTGATCGAGCAGGCGTTCCAAGAGGCGCTGCACCGCGACCCGCAGCGCGCGAAGCGGTGGGTGGCGGTGGTCGACGGGAACAAGACGCAGCTTCGGCTGCTCCGGGAGGCCGCCGCGCGGCACGGCGTGGAGTTGACCATCGTGCTCGACGTCATCCACGTCACCGAGTACCTGTGGAAGGCGGCGCGAGCCTTCCACGCCGAGACAGACCGCGCAGGCGAGGCTTGGGTCGACGAGCGTCTCCTCCGGGCTCTGCAGGGGACGAGCAGCGACGTCGCAGCGGGAATCCGTCGGAGCGCCACGAAGCGCAGGCTCAGCGCGAACAAGAGAAAGCCGGCGGACAAAGCGGCCGCCTACCTGCTCAAGTACCGCGACTACCTGCACTACGACGAGTACCTCGCCGCCGGACTGCCCATCGCGAGTGGGGTCATAGAGGGCGCCTGCCGCTACCTCGTCAAGGATCGGATGGACATCACCGGGGCGAGGTGGAGCCTCGATGGCGCCGAGGCAGTGTTGAAGCTTCGCGCCCTGGCGGCCAGCGGCGACTTCGAGGCGTACTGGAGGTTCCACGAGGAGCGCGAGCAGAGCAGCAACCACGACGTGCACTACGCGGCGTTTGCGCCCCCGCAGCCACGCGTGCCTGCTCGTCGCGGCAGGCCCCAGCTACGTCTGATCAAGTCGTGATCCGAAAGGAGCCGGACCCAAGTCGAAATGTGATCGTCCTGACCCCTTATCACTCGACGTTGGGCGAGTCGAAGGGCAGGTCGTGCTGATCGATGAAGACGGTGATGAAGTCGACATCGCCCAGCCGGGGGGGTCGAAAGGGGAGCTCGGTCAGGTTGATTTGGCAGAGCGGGAGCATCGCCTTGCCGCCGGACTCGGGCCACGTCTCGCCGGGCAGGCCGAACCCGACATGGCCGAACCGTGAGGACATCGGGTCGTCGGGCGGCCGGAAGCCGTCGACCTCCATCACGATGGCTCGACGGCCGAGTCGAGCCTGCAGCCGTTCCTCGTCGTCGCTCACGAGCGCCTCTCATCGGCGGCGGCGGCCGCGCTCCCCGTTTCCGGCGCCTCGTCCGTCGGCAGCTTCGCGAACCGCGGCGCGGCGGCGACCGCTGGCTCCCACGCGGCGGCGTCGGCGCAGAAGATGTGCGTCGGGGGCGGCAGGCGGTCCGTCTCGTCGAGGCTGCCCGCAGGGACCACGAGCAGCGCCCCCTCCATCTGCACCGACGGGACGGCCGCGCCACACTGCCCGCAGAAGGCTCGCTCGTGCCGGGTGCCAGCGAGACGAAACGAGCGCACCAGTCGGCCACCCGAAGCCCAGCGGAGCGTGGCGGATCCGGAGAACAGGTTCGCGGCGTGTACGCTCCCGGTGTCCCGGCG
>JAGQIY010001232.1 GCA_020430865.1 Myxococcales bacterium | reverse complement strand
CGCGTGGCGAAGACGTCCGCCGCCTGCAAGCTGGCCTCGGCGCCGCCATGAACCGCGACACCAACGCTCGCAGCAGACAGCGCGGCAGCATCGTTCACACCGTCTCCGACCATCACCACCGGCTGCTGCTTGCCCCACTCCTCGACGAGCTCGAGCTTCTGCTCGGGGGTGACTCCACCCTGCGCGATGGCGAAGTCCACGCCGGTTTGCTGCACCAGCGCCTCCACGGTCGCCGGGTGGTCGCCGGAGAGCACCGCGAGCTCATAACCAGACTCCGCGAGACGCTTCAGAGTCGCAGTGGCGTCCGGGCGCAGCGGGTCGCCGAGCCCGAGCACCAGCTCGACGCGACCATCGACGCTCACCATGACGGGTGTGTGACCTCGTCTGGCCAGTTCCTCGGCGCTTCGTGTCGCCCATTCCGCGAGGAAACCTGCGCCGCTGAGATTGCCGACCCGCACCTCGTGGCCGTCGATCTCGGCGAACAGACCAGCGCCCAGGCGCTCCTTGGCGCGCACCTCGGCGACGCGACGGGCCTCTTCGAGCTGTTCGGGGGTGAGGCGAGCTTCGAGCCCCGCGACCAGCGCACGAGCGATGACGTGCGCCGACTGGCGCTCCAGCGCGAGCACCCAGGGCAAATAGCGCTCGTCTCCTCGTACCTCTTCCAGCATCAGCTTGCCCAGCGTGAGCGTGCCCGTCTTGTCGAAGACGACTCGCCCTGGACGCTGAAGCCGCTCGAGCACGTCACCGCCCTTGATCAACAAGCCGCTCTGCGCCGCACGCCCGAGCGCCGCTCCGACCGCCAGCGGGGTCGCCATGCCGAGCGCGCACGGACAGGTCACGATCAGCAGCGCGACCGCGTGTTCGATCGCCTGGGTCGGGCCGTGGGCCCACCAGGCCAGTAGCGTCACGCTCGCCAGCACCAGCACCGCAGCCACGAAGAAGCCGGACCAGCGATCCGCGAGGAGCACGATGGGCGCACGACGGCTCTGGGCCTCTTCGACGCGCTCCATCAGCTGGCCCATGCGCGTCGCATGTCCGGTGCGCTCGGCCTTCACGATGAGCCGCGAGGAGACGTTCACGGTGCCCGCGTGAACCACGGCGCCAAGCTCGACCAGCTCCGGGCGCGACTCACCAGTCAACCACGCGCGATCGACCTCCGAAGCGCCGTCGACGACCAGGCCATCGACCGGCACACGGTCTCCAGCGCGCACCTCCACCAGAGAACCTAGCTCGAGCGCCTCCAGCGGCACCTCGCGCACCCGGAGGTCGGAAGGCAGGGCGCCGTCTTCGCCTAGCGTTCCTTCGACGAGCCGCGCGGAAGCAGGAGCCATTGCATAGAGCAACTCGGCGGCGCGTGTGGCGCGACGCTGGTGTCGGCGCTGAACCCAACGCCCGATCAACAGCAAGAAGATCAAGGCCGTGACGGAGTCGAAGTAGATCTCTCCGGTTCCGCGCAGGGTGTTGTAGGCGCCCCAGCCGAAGCCCGTGAAGATGCCGATGCTGATCGGCAAGTCCATGTGTGGCGCACGGGCACGCAAGGCGTAGAACGCGCCCTTGTAGAACAGCGACGCGGCCCACAGCACGGCTGGCAGCGTCAGCAGGAAGCTGAGCCAGCGGAACAGCGCCTCATACTCCGCCGCCATGCCCTGGAAGAGGCCTCCGTAGAGGGCCGCAGCCATCAACATCACGTTGCCCGCGCACGCGCCGGCGACGGCGATGCGGATCAGGAGCTTCCGGTCCTCCTTCTTGTCGAGTTCTGCGCGCTGGTCGGCCTGTGGTGGATGCGGTGGGTAGCCGAGGCGATCGATCGCTTCTGCGATCTGCGAAAGCGTCACCTGCCCGGCGTCCCAGCGTAGCGCCACCATGCTCTTGCCGAGATCGAGGCGTGACTCGAAGACGCCAGGCACCATGCGGGGCAGCTTCTCCACCAACCAAACGCAGGCCGCGCAGTGCACGCCCTCGAGCAGGAAACGCACGCTGTGGCTACCATCGGGCTCGGATCGCACGTACAGCTCGTGGAACTTCGCCTCGTCGAAGTGGGCATAGGAACGCCCGCTGGCCAGCGCAGGCCCGACGCTCGAACCATCCGCGCGACGGTAGTCGTAGTAGGCGGTGAGACCATTCTGGTGCAGCACGTCGTACACCGTGCGGCAGCCATGACAGCAGAACTGCTGCTCGCGCTCGGGATCGATCAGGCCCGCAGGGACGACCAGGCCGCAGTGCGCGCAGAGCGTCGCTTCCGCGGGGCAAGCCGCTGCTCCCCGATCGAGGTATGGTCGCGCATCAGTCGTCATGATGGCAACACGGCGCCTCGCCCTCGGGCGCCGTGGCGCCCAGCCGGGCCTTCTGGTCCATCTGCATCGTGGCCGTGCGCACGACCTCGTCCAGACGTAGGCGGCCCAGCACCGACGCTGTGCCGATGATCACGAGCAGCGCCGCCGAGAGCGCCGGGATGTGCCGACGGAGGCGCTGACCGAGCCTCTGCACTCCGACTCCGAGGCCGAGCATCACCGGGAGCGTCCCGGACCAGAACGCGACCATCACCAGCGCCCCCCAGAGCGGCGAAGCCGTCCCCGCCGCGGCGACCGCGAACGCGTACAACCAGCCGCAAGGCAGCAAGGTCGATGAGAAGCCGAGCACGAAGGCGCGCACCGTCGGCGGCTTGCTGCGAGCCGACGTGGCGATCTGGCTCAGGCGACGGCTGAGCCCCTCGGGGAGACGCCCGAGGAGCTTCGACTTGGGGAAGCGCACTCCGGCAACGTTGAACAGCAAGACTCCGCCCCACGCCAGCATCACCAGGCCAGCGACGACGGCGGCGATGCGCCCGAATCCAAGGGCGGTGCTCGCGACGTTGGTCACGGAACCGAGCAAACCAGCGAACGCCCCCACGATGGAGTACGTCAACAGGCGACCCAGGTTGTACGCGACGTGAGCCACGCTCCGTTGCCGCTCGGAAGTATCCCCTCCAGCGTAGAAGGCCACGAAACCGCCGCACATGCCTGCGCAATGCAGGCTACCGAGCAAGCTGGCCGCGACGACCGAGAGCAAGACGTGGAGCACTTCAGTACCTCCTCGAGTGTGCCTTCAGCGAGGGAGAACCATGCCGAGGGTTGGGCCCGACTTGGACTTGCAGTCGAAACAACCGATGGCGCTCAGGATGTCCTTGCGCTCGATGGCAGTGAACTTCTGCTCACCTCGCGTCACCTGGAAGCGGAACTCCCAGAGGCCGCTGCGGGACACCGGCATGCGAATGACGTAGCTGCCACCTTCACGCTGCATCGGCTGCTTGAAGCGGTGATCGCTCTTGGCGTTGGGGAACGCGACGACGTCGACGTCGGCGTCGGAGACGAGCGCGCCCTTCTTGTCGAGAACCAGCACGTGCAGGTCCACCTCGCGCCCGCTCGTCGGCTTGACATCCAGCTTGATCTTCCAGCCGAGCTGCTGATTCACGCGCTCCTGGGCCATGTGCGAGTCCCAGTCGATGGCCTTCTTGTAATAGTCCTCCTCGACCGCCGCGCCGCCGTCCTTCAAGGCGCTGGACACCAGCACCACCTGAGAGGCGATCACCAGCCCGAGCAGGGCGACCGGCATCAGGGGCCAGAGGTTGAGCTTCTTTTTCCCGGTGGATTCGTTGTGGGGCTCACCCTCGGTGCGCTCCGTTTCCTGCTCGCTCATTTCTCGCCTCCCGGACCCAGCAGCTTGTAGGGGAGCGTGCGGTCGAAGCCTTGGCCATCGCTGACCCGGAACTCGACGGCGCGCTTGCCGTCTGTGAACATTTCCTTGGGGGCGAGGACGAAGACGGTCGTCTCTCGGCGCTCGCCGCTCTTCACTTGCAGAGGATTCTCCGGCGCGATCAGCTTCGCGCCGTTGGCATCCAGTAGTTCGATGTTGTAGGTGCGGTCGTCGTTTCCGCGGTTCTGCACCTTGATGCGGATCTGATTGCGCACGCCCGACTGATCGACAACGAATGGGGCCGACAGCCCACGCAGCACCGTAACGTCAGCTTTCGTCGTGCGACCGCCTGCAAAAACCAGCAGGCCTACCAGCAGCGTCATCACCAGCGGATAGGCGAAGGCGCGTGGCCTCAACAGCTTCTTGGCTTCGCCACCCAGGGTCCGCTGGGACGCGTAGCGGATCAATCCCCGAGGACGCTCCAGCTTGTCCATCACGGTGTCGCAAGCGTCGACGCACTGAGCGCAGGCGATGCACTCGAGCTGAAGGCCGTTGCGGATGTCGATGCCCGTCGGGCAGGTCACGACGCACGCACCACAGTCCACGCAGTCGCCCGTCGTCTTGCCCTTCTTGCCCCGGGGCTCACCCCGCTTCTCGTCGTAGCCGACGACCAACGAGTCCTTGTCCAGCAACACCGACTGGAAGCGAGCGTAGGGACACGCCACCGTGCACATCTGCTCGCGGAAGTAGCCGAAGTCGAAGAACACCAACCCGGCAGTGACCGCCATCACAAGGAAGCCAGTGGGATGCGCTATCGGCCCCTGGGCCACCCAGAGTCCGAGGCGCTCGACGCCAACGAAGTACGCCAGGAACACGTTGGCGACGAATACGCTCAGCAGCCCGAAGATGGCGAACTTGAGCATCCGACGGGATCCTCCCCCGTTCTTGTCGAGCTTGAGCTGGCCAGCGCGACCGCCTTCGATCCACTGCTCGATGGGGCGGAACAAGAGCTCCATGTACACGGTCTGCGGGCAGGCATAGCCGCACCACACGCGACCGAGCATTGCCGTCAGCCAGAACACTCCCACGAAGATCGAGAGCATGAGGAGCATCAGCAGCACGCCGTCGGTCGCGAGGAAGGTGCGACCGAAGAGGTGGAACTGGCGAGCGGGCACGTCGAGCAAGATGACCGGATACCCGCCGACCTTGATGAAAGGCACAGCGACGAAGAGCGCGATCAGGGCCCAGCCGATCACGGCACGACGGGTCCAGTAGCGACCGGGGGAGCGGCGTGGGCGAATCCAGCGCCGCGTCCCGTCTTCGTTCAGTGTGGGGAGGACTCTCCCTGGTGCGTTTCCGGCCATCGCTCGAACTCCTTACAAACCCTACTGCGCAGAGGGCGCAGCAGCAGGTTCCGCGGAAGGTGCAGGCGCATCGCCCGAAGGCGCCGCGGAAGGTGCATCCGTTGGAGCCGCTGCCCCCGCAGAAGGTGCGCCTGCGCCCGCAGAATCTCCCTTGAGCACCGCCGCCATGTCGACCTTCTCGCCCTCGGGCGCCTTGCCCGCGACGTTGGTGCCGCGAATGCTGCCGACGTAGGCGACCACCTTGCGTAGCTCGATGGGGGTCAGCTGCCGGCCCCAAGCGGGCATGCCCTTGGCTTGCACGCCTTCGTCGACGGTCTTGTAGATGTCCATCAGCGTGCCCTTGCCATGGATCCAGTGGTCATCGGTCAGGTTCGGACCGATCAGGCCCTGCCCCTTATCCGCGTGGCACTGCTCACAGCGGGCTTTGAAGATCGCCTTGGTGTCGTTCATCATGGCCTGGTTGTTCATCAGCTTCGCCAGGCCCTCCTCGGACACGGCGTCGCCCATGGCCAGCTTCGCTTCCGCTTCGCGAGCCTCCTTCAGCTCCTCGACGTAGGCCTGAGCCACCGAGGTACCCTTGGCGCCGATGTGGTAGTGAAAGAAGTAGAACAGCGCGAACCAGAACGAGCCCCAGAAGATCCACACCCACCACTTCGGGAGTGGATTGTCGTACTCACGAATCCCATCGTACTCGTGATCCAACAGCTCGTCGGTGACTCCGCCGGGAACTGAGTGATCGGAATCCCTGCTCATCGGTCTTCTCCTGCGTTCGCACCGCCCGCAACGCTGCGGGGAGTGCGAACGATCTCGTCGTCCAGGGGCATGAACCGCGCGGCTTCGTACTCGGGCTGGTACTTCTTGCTGTAGACCCGAAACACGACCGCGATGAACACGCCGAGGAAGATCAACAGGCCCACTTCGGCGTAGCTGGTGAGCCCCATGTTGCTCATGATCTCACTGAGTCGCATGTCACTTGGCTCCTTGAGTGGAGGTCAGCGTGTTGTCCGGCGCCCCTGCCGCAGCAGTGTTGGGAGCCTTGTCGTCGGCAGGAGGCGGCGGAGCTGCCTTGATGTCGGTACCGAGACGCTGGAGGTAGGCGATCAGGGCGATCACTTCCTTCTCCTCGAGCCCCTTCGGGCCACCTTGCTTCTCGACCTCGAGGGCGATCTCCTTCGCCTGCGCGCGTGCCTGACTCTCGGCCACGTTGACCGAGTCGCCGTAGGGCACCCCGAGCATCGCCATCACGTCCACCCGCTTCTGGATCACGCTGAAGTCGATGTTCTTCTCCAGCATCCACTTGTAGGGCGGCATGATCGACTGGGGAGTCGTGCTGCGCGGATCCTCCATGTGGCGCACGTGCCAGAGGTGAGGGTACTTGCCGCCCACCCGGTGCAGGTCGGGGCCGATACGTCGAGAGCCCCACTGGAACGGGTGGTCGTAGACGAACTCACCCGGCTTCGAGTACTCCCCGTAGCGCTCCGTTTCCGCGCGCATCGGACGAACCATCTGCGAGTGGCAGTTGTAACAACCCTCGCCGATGTAGACGTCGCGGCCGTACAGCTCGAGGGGCGTGTAGGGCTTGACCGAGGCGATGGTCGGGATGTTCGACTTGATCAGGAAGGTGGGGATGATCTCGAAGAGCGAGGCGATGGCCACCGAGACCGTCACCATGATGGTGAACTTCGCCGGCTTGCGCTCCCACACCCGGTGCCAGGCAGCGCGAGTGAAGTAGTTGAGCTTGTGCACGAACTCGAGCACCGGCGCGTGTGGCGGAATCACCAGCTTGGGAGTGGCCCCTTCGTACTCCTTGCTCAGCGCGGGCGCTTCCTGGACGGGCTCTTCGTACTTCTCGGGGCGGTTCTTCCAGGTCATGAAGAGGTTGACCAGACACATCACGACGCCAGCCACGAACATCAGGCCACCCACCGCACGCACCCAGTACATGGGCATCAGGCGAATGACGGTCTCGATGAAGTCGGGGTAGGCGAGGCGACCCGTCTCGTCGAAGGCGCGCCACATCAGGCCCTGGGTCACGCCAGCCGCGTAGATGGCGATGATGTAGAACAGGATCCCCAGGGTACCGATCCAGAAGTGGTACTCCGCGAGCTTCTTCGACCACAGCTTGGTCTGGAATAGCTTCGGGGCGAGCCAGTACAGCATGCCGAAGGTCATGAACCCGTTCCAGCCCAGGGCACCGCTGTGAACGTGGGCGATGGTCCAATCGGTGTAGTGGCTGAGAGAGTTGACGCTCTTGATGCTGAGCATCGGTCCCTCGAAGGTGGACATGCCGTAGAACGTGATGCCGACGACGAAGAACTTCAGCACCGGGTCGCTCGCCACGCGGTTCCAGGCACCACGCAACGTCAGCAGGCCGTTGATCATGCCGCCCCAGCTGGGCATCCACAGCATGACGCTGAACACCATGCCGAGGGTGCTCGCCCACTCGGGGAGGGCGGTGTAGTGCAGGTGGTGCGGGCCCGCCCAGATGTAGATGAACACCAGCGACCAGAAGTGGAGGATCGACAGCTTGTAGCTGTAGACGGGTCGCTCGGCGGCCTTCGGCAGGAAGTAGTACATCAAGCCGAGGAAGGGCGTCGTCAGGAAGAACGCCACCGCGTTGTGCCCGTACCACCACTGCATGAACGCATCCTGCACGCCCGCGTAGATCGAGTAGCTCTTGAACAGCCCGGCGGGGATCACCAGGTTGTTGAAGATGTGCAGGATCGCGACCGTGATGATGGTCGCGATGTAAAACCAGATCGCAACGTACAGGTGGCGCTCGCGACGCTTCGCTATCGTGCCGAAGAAGTTGATCGCGAAGGCGACCCACACCACGGCGATGGCGATGTCGATTGGCCACTCGAGTTCCGCGTATTCACGGCTCTGGGTGATCCCGAGGGGAAGCGTAAGCGCGGCGGAGACGATGATCGCTTGCCAGCCCCAGAAGTGGAACTGGCTCAGCTTGTCGTTGAACATCCGCGCTTTGAGGAGCCTCTGCGACGAGTAGTAGACCGCCGCAAAGATGGCGTTGCCAGCGAAGGCGAAGATCGCCGCGTTGGTGTGGAGAGGACGCAAGCGACCGAAAGTCAGCCAGGGCAACCCCGCATTCAACTCGGGCATCACGAGCTGGAGGGCGAGCGTCAGCCCAGCCAGCGTCGCGACCAGCCCCCAGATGATGGTGGCAAAGGCAAACTTGCGGACGATTGCGTCATCGTACGTAAAACGTTCGACACGAGTGGTCATCACGCGCGGCGTTCTTCAAGATGCGCGCCAAGCCCGTAGGCCTGCGGCACTTGACCGCGTTCTCCGCACGGAAGCCGCGGTATTTTCGGAGTTGGGCGTGACGCCTTTCGCAGACGCGGTGATCCAGAGCTCCCTCTCCCCCCGATCCCCGACCGAAACTCGCGCAAAACCTACCGCCAGATGCAGGCTTTGCGAACGACCTTCGCGGCGAGGCGGGAATGCCTCCGATTCCTCGAGGAAAGTCAGAATTTTGACGCTTTTCGCCGATCCGACGGAGGCGTCGGAGCAGCTCTGGCCTGCCCGCCAACAGCAAAAGCTGCGGATTCTACTTTTGGAGAACCTACCCGCACGTTCGTGCTGTGGTTGACAGCTGAGCCAAACGTGCGCAGCAGGCCAGATGGCCGACGCAACGCCTTCGCGCAGAACCTGCTGGCCAGGGGAAAGCCGGCGAAGGATTCGCTCGGCAAGAACCTGGCAACTCCAAACCCTCGACAGCGACAAAAAACAGCACAGCCCTCGACCCCTGCAGGGTGGAGGGCTGTTTCCGGATTGAGAAAGCGGGCTCAGGCCGCGGCGCTGCCGGCCACTCGCACTTCGGCGTCGAGCTTGGTCTCACAGCGCAGCGAGCTGCTGATCAGGCAGTGCTTCTCGGACTTCTCCAGCAAGCGCAGAGCCCGCTCCACGAGCGCCTCGTTGGGCACGACGAGGCGTACCTTGAGATCGATGTGCGAGAAGCGGATCTCCCGCTCGACCTTCTCCAGGGTGCCGCTGGCTTCGACCTCCAGGTCTTGCCAGTCGAACTTGTTCGCCGCGGCCACGGCGCGAAAGGTCAGGATGAAGCAATCCGCAGATGCGGCGACCAGCATCGTCTCCGGCGACCACTGGTCACCGGGACCGCCAAAGGCCTTCGGACCCGCGCTGTCGAGATCGGGAACGCCGGGCGACGTGAGGCGGACGAGCCCATCGACTCCTCCCTTCGCCCCGGCGTGATAGACGTGAGGAAACGGCTCCATCACACCGACCTCGCACGTTGCTGCTCGCGCACCTTGTTCGCGTGGGCATCCAGCTGGCGAACGGCGGCTTCGAAGGAGTCTCGCATGGCGACGTAGACGTCCTCGTGGCCGTGGTTCTTGCCGCTGTCACGGTTGACGTTGAACTCGTGCCCGCCGACGTGGAGCTCGAGCGAAACGGTGTAGATGCGACCCTTGTGGTGATGATTGTGCGGCGAATCGACGACCACGTGCACGTCCGTCACGAACTCCTGGAACCGATCGAGCTTCTGGGCCTTCTCGCGGATGCGAGCCTCGATGGCGTCAGAGTGTGGCAGGTTGCGAAACGTGATTCGTAGCGGGACGCTCATGGATACGACCTCCTTCTGGTGTACCCAAAGCAGCTTCCGTGCCGTTCTTGTTCCGCGCGCTGGATGCGCCATCCGCGGACCCCTTGACCAGGTTGCTGGTCAAGACCTTCTGAGGCGGCTTGCGCAGATCTCGCACCAGTCCGAACCACGACAGCACGACTAGCGTGTAGTAGCTGATGTCGATCTCCCACCAGAAGAAGCCCTG
>JAGQIY010001231.1 GCA_020430865.1 Myxococcales bacterium | reverse complement strand
TCTGCGGGGCTCGGCACCTCGGTTCCTTCCAGCTAAGCTCCGCGCTCCGTGAGCATCACCATCGAAGAAGTCGAGCACGTCGCGCGACTCGCTCGACTCGAGCTGAAAGCCGACGAGACCGAGGCGCTGGCCGCGGACCTGTCGAAGATCCTCGACTACGTCGCTGCTTTGGCCGAGCTCGACACCCAGGGAGCGAGCCCGCTCTCCCACCTGGCGGTCACCCAGCTGCCGCAGCGAGCCGATGTCGTCGTGGCACCGCTCGAGCGTGCCACAGCGCTCGAAGAGGCACCACGTGCCAGCGACGGGGCGTTTGCGGTTCCTCAGTTCGTGGAGGAGGGATGATTTCCGCACGAGATCTTGCCGAGCGAGTCCGGAGCGGCGCCAGTGCAGAGCACGCCGCCGCTGCCGCCCTCGACAGCATCGGGGAGCAGGCGGGGCTCGGAGCATTTCTCCACGTCGACCGGGAGCGAGCCCTGGCGAGCGCGCGGGCCATCGACCAGCGCCGGGCCAAGGGCGAGCCGCTCGGAGCGCTGGCGGGCGTGCCGGTCGCGATCAAGGACCTCCTCGCAACTCGCGACGCGCCCACCACCTGCGCCTCGAAGATGCTCACGAGGGACGGTCGACTGGAGACCGGTTGGCGTCCCCCTTACGACGCGACGGTCATCGAGCGGCTACGAGCCGCCGACGCGATCCTGATTGGCAAGACCAACCTGGACGAGTTCGCGATGGGCTCGTCCAACGAGAACTCCGCGTTCTATCCCGTGAAGAACCCCTGGGACGAAGCCCGGGCACCCGGTGGCTCCAGCGGTGGCTCCGCTGCCAGCGTGGCGGCGGGGCTCAGCTGGTTGGCGCTGGGCACGGACACCGGAGGTTCGATTCGCCAGCCGGCCGCCTTCTGCGGTGTGGTGGGGATGAAGCCGAGCCATGGTCGCGTGTCCCGGTATGGCCTCGTGGCGTTCGCATCGAGCCTCGACGTGATTGGACCATTCGCCAACGACGTGGCTGACGCCGCGTTGCTGTTCGACGTGATCGCTGGGCCCGACCCTCGAGACTCCACCTGCAGCTCAGAGGACTCGGCTGAATGCCTCGCTGCATTGCCCCACGGAGACGTGGTACGCGGTCTGCGGGTGGGGATCCCGCGAGAGTACTTCCAGGCCGGCCTGGACCCCGCTGTCGAAGTGGCCGTGCGGCGCGCCGCGGACCGCCTCGCCAGCGCCGGCAACACGCTGGTTCCGCTCTCTCTCCCCCATACCCAGTACGGGGTGGCCACGTACTACCTGCTCGCGACCGCCGAGGCATCGAGCAACCTCGCGCGCTTCGATGGCGTGCGCTTCGGGCTACGCGTCGAAGCGCCGGGCGCCGATCTGGCCCAGCTCTACGCTCAGAGCCGCGGTCAGGGCTTCGGAGCGGAGGTCAAGCGACGCATCATGCTCGGCACCTACGCGCTCAGCGCGGGCTACTACGACGCCTACTACAAGCGCGCTCAGCTGGCGCGGGCGCTGATCCTTGAAGATTTCCGAGCGGCATTCGAGGAAGTCGACGTCCTGCTGACTCCCGTCGCACCGACCCCCGCCTTTCGACTCGGCGAGAAGACCGACGACCCGCTGACCATGTACCTGGCGGACGTGTACACCCTCCCGGCGTCTCTGGCCGGGCTCCCCGCGATCTCGCTACCCTGCGGGATGACTGCGCCCGAGCGCGGAACGCCCGCCCTGCCCATCGGCTGTCAGCTGATCGCGGGCGCCATGCAGGAGCGGACTCTTTTCCGCGCGGCGTATACTCTGGAGCGTCTGCTCGCAGATCTCGAGCTCCCCAGCTGTCCGGCGCGCGAACGCTCTCGACTCCACCATTTCGACGCCGAAGGGTTTGGGGGTTAGGTGCAGAGGACGTACCTGTGCGACCGCCTGGGACCGGCGGATGGTCCGGCCCTGGCGAGGCTGTTCGCAACCGCGGGGGCGCCTTGTCACTGCCGCTGGTGGGACTTCGAGGGCGACAAGAACGAGTGGCTCGACCGCTGCTACAACCGCCCCGAAGCGAACCGAGAGGAGCTGTTGACGGCGGTCGGCAGCGGAGCGCTGTCGGGAATCGTCGCGCGACTGGACGCGGGTGAGCGACCACTGGTGGGCTGGCTGCGGCTCAGCCACGCGGAAAGCATTCCCAAGCTGTACGATCAGCGCCTGTATCGCAAGCTGCCCTGTTTCGAAGGTGATCGCAGCGGTGTGATCGCTCTTGGCTGCTTCCTCGTCACACCCGAGGAGCGACGCCACGGCGTCGCTCGCGCGCTGCTTGGCCACGGCATCGAGGTCGCCCGTCAGCAGGCGGCGACTGCCCTGGAGGCCTTTCCGCGCAGAGACGACCACCTCGGCCCGGAGGCGCTGTGGACGGGACCGTTCGCGCTCCTGCGCGAGTTTGGCTTCGAGGTCGTCAACGACTTTGCGCCTTATCCCGTGATGCGACTCCAGCTGAACTGCTGAGCGTTCGCCTTCCCGGCCCTGGTGTGGCGGGCTTGCAGCATCGGATTCGCACGTACGAGCCTGTACCCGCAAATTCGTAGGCCCTGCGAACCGAGGCAAGCTCGGGAGCGACGCAGGTCGCCGCGTTGCACCGCCAGCGTGGAAGGGTCGAAAGCGCGCGGAGGGCAGGCGCGCTCGGAGTTTCCGCCCGGTTTCCGCAAGCCTCGAGCGCCAGTGCTCGTCGCGGCCAGGGTGCCAGGCCGGACTACCACCACAGCGCAATCACACGACGGCGCAATCACACCACGCCGCAATCACACCACGCCGCAATCACACCACGGCGCAATCACCACGGAGCAATCCGGTCCGGAAACACGGCCGGCGTCCCACATTGGGCGAGCACGTGGGAGCTATCTCGCCGAAGCGAAGTCATCCGGTGGCTTGAGCTGAGCGGATCGCGGATAATCAAGGGTCGAATTGTTTCAATGAACGACGCACAACGACTCAAGCGCCTGAATCTACTCTCGGGGCTCGCCGTACGGCTGGCTTCGGAGTCTGCGGGCGGTCTCCTCTCGGATACGCTCAGCGTGCTCCTCACCGGCCTCGG
>JAGQIY010000134.1 GCA_020430865.1 Myxococcales bacterium | reverse complement strand
TGCTCGGCTTGGGCGAGGTGCAGCGGGGCGTGAGCCTCGGGTCGCTGGCGCTGTCTGGTCTCGATCGCGCCGGCGCAAGGGCTCAGATCGCCCCCCTCGCCAGGCGCGTGGAGCGTGGGCAACTCAAGCTGGGGATCGGCGCGAATCTGCTGGAGCTGGACGCCGAGGCCATCGGGGCCAGCTGTGACGTGGACGCCACGGTCGGTGCGGCTCTCGATGCTGGGCGCTCCGGTGGGATTGGTTCTCAGTTCGTCTGGTGGCTCGGGTCTTTCGCCCACGGTCAGGCGGTCAGCCTGTCGGTGAGCCTCGACGAGGCTGCCTTCGACGCGGAGCTCACCCGCCTGGAGAGGAGCGCGCTCGCGCATCCGCCCTTCGACGGGGCGATCGTGCTCGAAGGCGAGAAGCTGGTGGCCAAGCCACCCGCGGCGGGCTGGGTGGTGGATCACGACGCCACTCGCGAAGCGGTACGGGAAGCGCTTGCCGACGCGAGCTCCCACGGCGCGCGCTTTGCCCGGGCGGAGCTGGTGCGGCAGCAACCGAAGGTCACTGCTCCTGAGGTCGAGGCCGCGCTGGCGACGGCCAACGCCATGATCAAGCAGCCGATCCGGCTCGAGAACGCCGAGGAGGAGGCGGAGGTCAAGTTTTCCGTGCGAGAACTCAGGGCGAGCGTGCGGTCCCGTCCCTCGAAGGCCGGGGGACTCGAGGTGTACTTCGATCCCACGGCCGTGGAGAAGAAGCTCGAGCCTCTGCGCAAGAACCTCGAAGACGAGCCGCAGAATGCGCGCTTCCTGACCGAGGGGGACCGCATCAAGATCGAGCCGTCTCGCCCTGGGACGCTGCTCGATGCAGCCGCCGTGGCAAAGGAACTCGAGGCCGCTGCCAGGGCAGGAACAGCGACCGGGACGCTGCCCATCAAGCGCAGCGCCCCGCCTTCCTTCACGACCCAGGACGCCGAGGCGCTGGGGATCAAGGGGCTGGTCTCCAGCTTCACCACCTACCACGCTTGCTGCCAGAAGCGGGTCCAGAACATTCATCTGATCGCGGATCTGCTGAACGACACCATCGTCAAGCCAGGCGAGCGCTTCAGCGTGAACGAGTACATCGGCCCACGCACCCATGGGAAGGGCTTCGTCGAGGCACCGACTATTTCTCGCGGGGAAATGGTCGACAGCTATGGCGGAGGCATTTCACAGTTCGCGACCACGCTGTTCAATGCCGTGTTGGATGGTGGGTACGAGATCATCCAGCGTCAGCCCCACAGCTACTACTTCTCGCGCTATCCCGAGGGACATGAAGCGACGCTCTCCTTCCCCGTGCCGGATCTGATCTTCAGGAACGACACTCGAGCGGGGATGCTGATCAAGACCGAGAAGGGCTCCACCTTCATTCGCGTCAAGATCTATGGCGACAACGCAGGGCGCAAGGTGCGTCGAATCGTCAGCCGACGCTTCGACATCGTCAAACCCGATGTCGAGTACGAGGGGGACGAGAGCATGGATCCCGAGAAGGAGAAGGTGCTGTACGGGGGTATGGACGGATGGTCGGTGGTCGCGACGCGCGTGATCACGTATCCTGACGGAAAGAAAAATGAGGAGGGCCGCAAGGTCATCTACAAGCCGCGCACTCGCATCGTCAAGGTTCACCCATGCAAGATCCCGAAGGGTTTCGAGGGCTACACCGGCGACCGTTGCCCCGAGCCAGAGGAGCCCGACGCCGGTACTGCAGAAGGGGAAGACCCACCGGGTGCGGAGCCCGAGGCTGCGGGGGCGGACCGAGGCGAAGACCCTCTCGACTAGAGATCGACAGCGGGCAGCGCCGGGTCTAACCTGATCGGTGGTGGGGGAAAGCGGTGGCAAGCTCGATGACTCTGACGCGCCGCGGGACCTCGACGCGGGGTCGCCGCTGCAGGCGCGCCCCCTGATCGCTCGCTGGCCAGTGCTCGAGCGCACGGGTTGGGCATCTCTCGGTCTGTTTCCGACCCCGGTGGTCGCCGCGCCCGAGCTTGCGCAGACGATCTCACCGCGCGCGTCCCCCCAGCTCTGGCTGAAGCGCGACGATCTTTCCCATCCGCGCTACGGCGGCAACAAGGTGCGCACATTGGAGGTGCTTCTCGGTGCCGCGCGGCAAGCAGGCTGTACGCGGGTCTACTCCACCGGCGCCTTCGGTTCGAATCACGCGGTCGCGGCCCTGATTCACGGCGCGCGCCTCGGACTCCAGGGCGGAGTCGTGCTCTACCCGCAGCCTTGGTCTGGGGCGGCGCAGGAGAACCTGGAGTGGATCCTGAGTCTGCATCCTCACGTGGTCTGCCTGCCGCATTGGTCTGCGCTGCCTCTGGGCATCGCGGTCGCGCGGCGATCCGAGCGCGCGCGTGGGGGCGTCCCCGAGGTGATGGTACCTGGGGGAGCGACGCCCTTGGGTGCGCTGGCGTATGTGTCGGCGGGGCTGGAGCTCGCCCAGCAGGTCGCGCGAGGAGACTGTCCGCCGCCGCATCGCATCGTGGTGGGGGTCGGCTCATGCTGCACCTCGGCGGGGCTGCTGGTCGGCCTTCGACTCGCCGCGCGTCTCGGTGTCGCTTTCCAGCACCGAGTGCCGACGCTGCATAGCGTTCGCGTCACGCCTTGGCCGGTGACGGCCCCCTGGCGTGTCGTCGACTTGGCAGTTCGCGCCTCGCGCCTCCTGGCTGACCTCGCTCGAGAATCGCGTCTGGCCTGCACCCGGGAGGAGCTGGGCAGTCGATTTCGCGTCGAGACGCAGTTCTTCGGTGCTGGCTATGGAGAGCCGACGGTCGAGGGGCGTGAAGCCATCGACCTGTGGCGACTCGCGGGGAGCGACATGACCCTGGACACGACCTACTCGGCGAAGAGCGCTGCCTGCGTCGTTCGTCTCCTGCGCGCTCGGGCTCCAGGACCGACCCTGTACTGGGCCACCAAGTCGAGCGCCGCTGTACCCGCCCTCCAGAGTCCCCCGGTGGGCGCTCCTGGCCGCATGAGGCGCTGGCTAAGATCCGCGCGGTCCACGCATACGAGAGCGTAGCTCGAGCCCTCCATCCGATCCGTGATTCGGGATCCCCGCTCGCGCCTCTGATGGCTCTCTCGCGCGTCGACCAACGCAAACCTGAAATACCTCATGGGAACACTCAAGTCGGAACGGCGTTCGGTCGTTTCGACTCGGTGTGGCGAGAGCGTCCCGTGGGGAGAGACCTAGGTCCAGCCAGCATATGGAAATCACTGCATTTCCACGTGTCGCAGTGGCAGCGCAGCGTCGGCAGCGCGACTTCGGCAGCGCGGCTTCCGGAGATGCGACGCCAGCGAACGGCCGAGAAACGAACGGCAGAGCAAGAACGCGGAAACACGACGGCCATCCAGTTTCCGCGTCGCATGGGTTGGTTCCGCCGCTGCCGGCATCGGAGTGTCGAACACAAGGCGTGCGACTCGACTCCGAGCGGGACTCCGATGTTCCAGTGTCGGATATCACCTACCAATCGGCGTCCCGCAATGGGACGACGAGCGGCTTCGGGGTTCACGCGTGGTTGAGAATACGCCGCGCCTAACCCAACCAAGGGATGGTCGGCCTCGTCCGATGATCGGATACTGAATGCTTCGCGTCGTGCTCGAGCAGAGGGCAGCGACATAAACCACGAGGGAACAACCGTCAGAGAAAGCACCCTCGCACAACCCAGGAACCACCACCTCCAACCAGCACTGGATTCACGAATGACGCGGAGCCCCGCGACGCGAGTCGAGGGCCTCCAACTGTAAGGAAACTGAACAACGCGCGGCAGCAGGCTACGAAAGCGCGAGCGACAGCACGAGGTTGCTCGACCATTGCCGTGGGTGGCATTGGTCCGTTACACTGACGGTTCGTCGGGCCAACGAGAGAAGCTCTGATCGATGCAGGTCGGCGAACAAGTCACCGGCACCGGCACAGGCACCGAAGCTGCCACATGACGATGCGAACGTCCGCGACGCTGAAGCGGTCATCGCAACGCCGTGAGCAGAACACCCGGCAGCAGAACCCGCCGGGAGCAGAGCACGCGGTAGCAGCAGAACACGCGGTAGCAGCAGCACCGAGCGGAACCTCGGGGAACCGCCCGGTCGTGCATGAGCTTCGAACTCACGCAGCAGCAAGCGTCCCGATCGGCATGTCGAGACGTGAAGGACGCAACCCATCCCAGCGAGTGCGTCACCATCAACCGCGGCGCCGCGAAAAGACAATCCCTTACGGAAACAGCGTTGAACGAACGTGAACTCTGGGCTAATCCATGGTCTTATGCGGGTAAAATCACGCGCAGGTCGGCGCACGAACAAGTCGGATAACAAAGCGTCAGCCAGCAAGCCGCGTGAAGTCGCCTGGCCAGAGGCCGTGTTCGACACGCGGCGCGGAAAGCTCAGACCGGAAGACGCCTATGCAGTTGGGCGTCTGATTGTCGAAGAGCTGTACGCCGGGGAACGCCCCGAGCACGGTCGCCGAGGTCGAACGACGTTCCGCAAGATCGCGTCGGAGCTCGAGGGGCGAATGAGCGCGCAGGCGCTGTATCGGTGCGCGGCTATCTACGAGATGTGTCGGGACCTGGACATGCAGCCCAACTGGGAGCACGTCGGCATGAGTCACCTCAGCCTGGTGCTCGGACTCTCACCCGCTCAGCAGCGGCGCCTGGTCAACCAGACCGAGAAGCAGCGCTGGTCGGTCGAGCGCCTGCGCAGTGAGGCCACGCGCCTGAGGGCGACGCGCAAGGCGCGCAAGGGTCGAAAGCCGCTGCCGCGCTTCGCCAAGGCAGTCAGGCAACTGGACCGTTTCGCAGATGGTCGCGAAGACCTGCTGGGCGATCTGGAGAGCGCGTCGACTCTCGAACCGGACGTGCTGGGCGAGATGATCGACCGCGTGGTGGAGCTGCGCGGGCAGCTCGACAGCCTGGCGAAGGCGCTGCGTCAGGCCCAGAAGCGACGCTAAGTGCGGTGTTGAAAGCACACCCTGCCAGGGCTCAGTCCTGGGCAGGCAGCTTGCGTTTGCGCTCTGCGATCACCGCGACCAGCACCAGCTGCGCCGTCTGACGCTCGAGGCCCTTCAGCATCTCGACGTCGTCTGCAATGTCGCTGAGTCCAGCTGTCATCAGGCTGGCCCCCGAGATGGGCAAGCCGATGCGGTCCTGGTGCAGCAGTTTGAGCAGGCGCTGCAGCTTGGATGTGGGCACGCGGGTCAGGCCTTTGAGCAACATGCGGGCGGAGCATAGCCTGCTTCCTGCGGCTGACCAGCCGAGCCGCGCGCTCGGTGTGCGCCGCCGTCTTGAACGTTGGGGCTCGCGACGCTAGGCAGCCTGGACATGGAGTCGCGCATCCTCAAGACAGCCAGTGATCCCGGGTGGGCCCAGCAAGCCGTGAACGATCTGGACCGCACGTTGTGTGACCACGCGCACTGCGAGAAGAAGGCGAGCGTGAGCGCCATCGCTCTCATCAACGACTACCCGGATGACACCGTCCTGGTGCGAGCGATGAGCAAGCTCGCCGAGGAGGAGATGCGTCATTTCCGCGAGGTCTACGCGGTCCTACTGGACCGCGGGGTGCGGCTAGGGAGGGATCCTGGGGATCCCTACGCCAGGGCTCTGTTCAAGCTGTTGCGCTCTCACCCCCGGGAGCGAAAGCTGGATCGCCTGCTCGTGGCGGCGCTGATCGAGGAGCGCTCGTGTGAGCGCTTCGGGTTGCTGCGCGCCGAGCTCGAAGTCCGCGGGGAGGACCAGCTCGCGAACCAGTTCCGCCGCTTGCAGATCTCGGAAGCCGGGCACGCGACGCTGTTCGTTCGCTTGGCGAGCGACGAGTTCGGCGATGAAGGGTGTCAGCGCCGCCTGGACGAACTCGCGACGCTGGAGGCCGAGATCGTCGCTGGGCTCCCCATCGAACCTCGAATTCACTAGCGCCGCCTCGAACTCCAGGAGGCGGTTGGCAGGGGGCCACTCCGTAGCGGCACTATCGAGTCCGGTCGTTCGACGTGTGGGCCGGGGCGAGCTCGAAACAGGCGGACGCGCTGCTCACGCTCGCCTCGCGTCCGCCCCGTTGGGTTTTTGGGCCTGGACCGCCCGAAGCGGCCCAGGGCTGGGCGCTTGCGGGCGGAAACGAAGAGGTTGAGCCACCGATTGGCTGGTTGCTGCGCTCGAGGGAGCGCCTTGGGGGGATGGGCTCCATAGCAGTTTGTTCCCGTGACCTCAGCGAGGCTCCTGGACTACATCTGTGCGCCGTCGCGCTCGCCGTTCGTTTGGGTGGGGGCCTGGAGAGTGCATGATTGGATTCGAGATCACGGGCAGTGGCCGCTACTTGCCTGGTCGCCCTTACACGAACGACGATCTGGCGCGGGTGATGGAGACCAGCGA
>JAGQIY010000133.1 GCA_020430865.1 Myxococcales bacterium | reverse complement strand
TGATCGACGTGGGAGAGGCCATCCCCGAGCGCCTGTGCCCCGCGCTGCTCGACGCACCGGTGCTGGGGAAGGCCGACGCGCTGGTCACCATCGTCGAGTTCTCCGATTTCGAGTGCACCTACTGCGCGAAGGTCCAGCCGACCCTCAAGCAGCTGCGTGCCCGCTACGGCGACGACCTGCGTCTGGTATGGAAGCACCTCCCGCTCGGCGTCCACGAGCGCGCCCGTCCCGCGGCGACCCTGGCCATCGAGGCTCAGAAGCAGCTCGGCGACCCCGCCTTCTGGCAGGTCCACGACGCGTTGTTCGCTCAGCAAGCCAACCTCTCGGACGCGACGCTACTCAAGATCGCGACCGACGCGGGCCTACCCCCCAGCGTGATGACTGCGATCCGAGGTGACACGCGCCGTCCGCGCATCGAGGCGGACATCCGCGAAGCGGACCGCGTCGGCGCGAAGGGCACTCCGACGTTCTACGTGAACGGTCGCTTGCTGGAAGGCGCCCAGCCACTCTCCAAGTTCGATGAACTCGTCAGCGCCGAACTCAAGGTCGCGCGACGCCTGGTGAGCGGCGGCACCCCGCGGCGGGAGATCTACGACGCGGTCTGTGGCCGACCCTGAGGGTGAGGAGCTACAGCCGGACTTCGACGTGGGTGCGCTTGCGTAGGGTGCGGATCCAGTGCTCGCGCGCCTTGGCCATCTTCTCCATGTAGACGCGGCCCTGGAGCTGATTTCGGGCTTCGTCGTAGGTTGGCAGCTCGCTCTCGGTGCGCTCGACCAGTTTGAGCACGACGAAGGTTCCGCCCAGGCGCACGGGGTCGGAGACATCACCTAGCTCGAGGTTGAGCACCGCGGCGCGTAGGTCCTTGGGCAGCTGACTCGGCAGCTGGCGCGGCAACAGGCCGCCGTTGTCCTTCGTCTTCACGTCGACGGAGTAGCGCCTGGCGAGTCTGCCGAAGTCGTCGCCGGAGCGAGCCTTGCTGGCGATCTGCTTGGCCTGGGAGCGAGCGTTCGCGATCGCGGCGTCGTCAGCACCAGCGGGGATGTTCACCATCACCCATGCCGCGCGGAAAGCGAGCTTCTTCCGCTCCTCCATCACGATCGTCCGGTAGCTGCTCTTCAGATCTTCTTCGGTGATGCGAATTCGACCGGCAATGCGCAGGTTGAGGAGCTTGGCCTCCAGCAGCTGTCGCCTCAGCTCCGAGCGATACTCTGCCTCCGTCATACCGCTGGCCAGCGCCTCGCCGATCAGCTTGTCGACGCTGACCTTGTTCTGGCGCGCGACGCGCACGATCGCGTCATCGATTTCCTTGGCCGTGATGGTGATGCGAGCCTGGTTCGCGGCGCGACGCTCCAGCTCTTCTTCCACCATGCGCTCCAGCACCTCCTTGTAGACCTGGGAGGTCGCCGCGGCGCGCTGAGCACCGGGAGGGGTCTGCTGATAGACTCGGGTCAACACCGGCTTCGCGCGCTGGCGCAGATCCGAGAGCAGGATCGCCTGTTCGCCAACCACAGCAACGACGCGCTCGACGACCGTCGCGGAGGCGGTCTGGGAGCCGGCGAGCAACGCCAGACCGATCAGGCTGGCGGCGAGCTGGAGCTTGCGAGGTGCTCGAATGCGCATGGGGATCGCGCATAGCACAACGTCGGGTCTGCGGAAGTGGATGACTCTGCCCTGACGCTGCGCCTCACCCCCAAACCCTCTTGAAGAGGCATCTGGAGCCCTTTTCCCCGTTCGTTCTTGGGGTGAGCTAGCGCCGCATGTGCTCGCGATCCGCCGTGGTCACGAAGAAACCGCGGGGCCAGTGGCGGTAGTAGGTCGCCCGGAACACCGGCGTGCCGTCTTGATCGTAGTCGTCGGTGAGGCGGCCGACGATGCGCACCAGGGAGCCGATACCCACGCTGTAGCGGCCGAGATCGTCGTCACCGCTGAGCTTCAGCTGAGCATGGACCACGGCGTGCTCTCGATCGCTGACCGTCACTCGGCAGCTGTCCTCGTCTTGGGTGTCGCACAGGTTGCGGGGCTCGAGGGTGCGCACGCTGAGCTTCAGGTAGGCGGTCCCGGCGTCTCCAGAGTCACGCTGTACGACCACTCCGAACAGGCTGATGTTCTTGCCTTGCCACTTCTCGGGGTTGCGCGTCGCCATCACGGGGTCGTACTCGACCGCCCCTTCGAGGGCGCTCTCTTCGGCGTCGAGGGGGGAGTACGTTCGGCTGTGTCCATAGGGTCCAGCCGACGAACAAGCGCACAACACGGAAACGACGGCCAGCGTGAGAATGCCCCGAACCATACGGGCCCCGTACCACGAGAAGCAGGGTTCTGTCTCGGCGCTTCACCCGAGGCGGGCCAACCGGCGCCTGAGGCCAGTCGCTCCAGCTCAGGCTTTGGCGGCGTCGCTGGCGCGTCGACTGGCGGGAGGCTCAGCGTCGCTGGGCTCGCGAGCGCGGCGCCAGATGCGGACGAATAGCTCCAGCGTGAGCAACGCCAAGAGTGCAAAGGCGACGTGGGGTGAGACGTCGATACGCGATGCTTGAGTGGACTCCGGGCTGGCCAGGCTGGTCTGTGCGGTCGCTTCGGCTCGCCGTCGAAGCTCGTCCGCCGAGAGGCTCACGATGCGGTGGGTGGCCTCACCGCTTTGATCCACACGGTACCGACCCAGGCGGTCTGGTGTCACCCGACGCGTCGCGGGCTGGGATTCATCCGGGCTATCGAGGTCGGCTTCGAGTTCACCCCCGGGGCCCGTCACCTTCAACTCCCCGCTGGCGGGGAACAACCAGGCGACGCCCGCCGTGGTGCGCGCTGGGCCCCCCAAGCGCTCCGCCTGCTGCAACAGATGGTCCAGCAGGGCGAGGAACGCTGGACGCAACGCAAAGTCGCTTTGCTCTGCGGAGATCGGCAGGCCGACCACGTAGGCTTGGCCACGACCCACGTTACGCCGCGCCATGAACGGGCGCCCATCGGACCAGCGCGCGAGCACCTCCGCGTCGCCGGGCAGCGCGCCCTCGAGTACGGCGCGCCCCTTGG
>JAGQIY010001230.1 GCA_020430865.1 Myxococcales bacterium | reverse complement strand
CGGTCAACGGCACCCCGGGCTACGTGATCTGGAACAATGAGCGGCTCCACCCCAACGTGCTCAAGATCCTCGAGTCCTGGAGCTACGAAGACTGGGAGCGCCGCACGGGGTACCTGTACTACGGCCGTGAGATCCGCTTCCAGTTGCGAAAGGGCTTCGAGCCGAAGGTCGGTCTGGAAGCGGAGTTCCACGACTACGAAAAGAAGTACGGGCACTACTGGCTGTTCAAGCCGGTCTGGGGACGCGCGCAAGACAGCGGTCGAGAGCACCCGCTGCGCCGCACGATCATGTAGCGCACGAGTGATCGAGCACCTCGCGCGCTGCTCCGCCAGTGACACCTCGCGGAAATCGACGGCGCGCCTCGTTGCCGCCAGCGGCGGCGTGGAGACCGAGCACGTATCAGGCGAGGGCGCGCCCAGATGTGGGTATCTGTAGTTCGACACCCTCCGCCCGCTGTCCATGCAATCAGCTCTGCCGCGACGGTCGGGGTGCTCAAGGCACCGCCACCTGATCCGTTCACCTACAAAACTCCGGCCTGGCCGGACTCTTCCTTGCGAGCGCGGGGGCCAGAACCCTAAGATTGGAAGGCTGTGGTGAAGGAAACCAGTCAATGAGCGCAGTCGCTGAAGACATCGAGGTAGAGGTCAAACCTGGCGACGTGCTCGCCGGGAAATATCGTGTCGAGAAGGTGCTCGGTGCCGGTGGAATGGGCGTCGTCGTCCAGGCCACTCACATCGTCCTGAACGACCGCGTTGCGCTGAAGTTCCTGCTGCCAGCGGTCGCGAAGCACGAGAACACCGCGGCTCGTTTCCTCCGGGAAGCTCAGGCTGCGGTCCGTATCAAGAGTCCACATGTCGCCCGCGTCATCGACGTGGGGACGATGGAGGATACGGGCTCGCCCTACATGGTCATGGAGTACCTGGAGGGGAAGGACCTGTGCGCCATCGTCGAGTCCGAGGGGCCACTCGATATCGGGCTCGCCGCGCTGTACACCCTGCAGGTGTGCGAGGCGCTCGCTGCGGCTCACTCCGCTGGCGTCGTGCATCGTGACATCAAGCCAGCGAACATCTTCCTGACCCGCAGCGGCGACGGATCCCCGGTGGCCAAGGTGCTGGACTTCGGCATCTCCAAGGTCACGTCGGACATGGGTGTGTCCAGTCTCACTCAGACCCAAGTGTCCATGGGTTCACCGCTCTACATGTCCCCGGAGCAGATGCGCTCCGCGCGCGACGTCGACGCTCGCGCCGACGTCTGGTCGCTCGGCGTGGTGCTCTACGAGATGCTCACGGGCACCTTGCCCTTCGTGGCCGACTCGATGCCCCAGCTCTGCGCGTTGGTGCTGGAGAACACTGCGCCCCCGATGCGCATCGTGCGTCCAGATCTGCCCGAGGAGCTAGAGCCCGTCGTCGCGAAGTGCCTCGAGAAGGACCCTGCGAAGCGCTACCAATCCGTGGGCGAGCTGGCCATGGACCTCGGGCCGTTCGCTGGCGATATGGGCATCGCGTCAGCGGCTCGTGTCGTGCGCATCCTCGAAGGTGGAGGCCGTGCACGCACGGTGAGCCACATGGAGCCACCTCGCCCGTCGATGGTGTCCGTGAACGGACGCCCCAGCGACACCCACGCGACGGCGACAGCGTTTGGCGCCACGGGAATTCAGGACAAACCCAAGGAGCGGCGCACGCCGCTGTACATCGCCATCGCGGCGGTGGCAGTCGGCCTGATCGCGACGGTCTGGGGTTTCACCCGAGGTGGGGACGCTGCGCAACCCGCGCCTGCGACGCAGCCCGCCGCCGAGGAGCCCAAGCCGGCGCAGCCCGAGGCCGAGGAGCCGAAGGTCGCAGCCAAGCCAGAGGCGGAAGAGCCAAAGCAGGAGCCGACCGAGCCGGCAGCCTCCGCTTCCGCGTCAGCCAGTGCGGCTGCGTCGCCCGAGGTCCGTGAGCCCACCGAAGCGGAGAAGCGTGCGTGGGCGAATCGCCGCGCTCAGCCGCCTGCACCGAAGCCGAAGCCCAAGCCCAAGACGGACGTCTTCGACGAGCGCCTGTAGTCCCCGGTTCAGCGGGCTTCTTCGTCCAGCTCGCGCATCACGTTGAGCAGGATGCCGCCGATCGTGCCCCGAGAGTTGGGCTCTGCGGAATCCGTGGAGGGCGCGAACCAGAAGCGCCCGCGCTGCCACCCCAGCACCTCGCGCAGCACCCGTTTCAGCTCGAGCGGGCGCCCATCCAGTGTGCTCTCGACGAAGGTGCCCTGGGCCATGGTGAACGCCGCGCGGACCTCCGGATCGCCGCCGGTGGTGATGGTGAGGCGCCCACTCCGTCGCTCCATCTCGATCACCATCAACACGGTGGCGAGGCTCATCTGCTCGAGATCTCCGCGCAGCGCCAGGGGACCAAGGCTGCTCGGAGGAAGGAACGAGTCGCGGCGCTCGCGGATGCGCGTCACGAGTCGCATCAGGGCCTCCACTTGGTGGACGATGGCCTTCTCGGTGATCGGCTTGAGCAAGTAAGCGTCCGCACCCGAGCGAAGCCCCTGGAGCGCCGTATCCAGGTCGAATGCATCACCCAGGATCAGCGTCGGTACCATCGCGATCTCGCTTCGCTCCGAGCGCAGCTTGGCGATCACCCAGGTGCCTTCGATGTCATCCAGGTAGAGGTCGCAGATCACGCAGTGCGGCTGGGACTCGACCGCTGCCGCAAAGCCATCGATGGCGGAGGCCGCCGTCTCGGTGCGGAAATCCGCCTTGATCAGCGCGCGCTGCAGCGAGAGGCACAGCTCCTCGTCACTGGTGATGATCAGCACTCGCCCTTTGCTCAAGCTTCAGCCTCGGAAAAGCAGGCTACCACGCGGGGCCCAGCAAACGAGAGTTTCGAGCCGGTTGATCGGCATGCGCTCAATCTCCGCGGTGGCTGGAGCGAAGCGAGGCGCGTTGGTTTGCATGCCGACGAGCGGGTCAGAGTCGTTGTAGGTTCCTGGGGTGCGGCTGTTCTCCTTTGCGCTCATGCTGCTCACGCTGTGGTGCCTGTACGACGCCGCGAAGCGTCGTGCGCCCTTCTACTGGTATTTCCTGCTCGTGCTCGGCTTTCCGATTGGAAGCGTGCTGTACGTGGCCTGGAGCAAGCTCCAGGGCTTCGATCCGGTGGAGCGCCAGCTCGACATGGCGGATCGCCTCGAACGCGAGCGTTCGTACGGCGAGGCGGTGAAGCTGTTCGCGAGTGTCTTGGAGGTACAGCCCGGTAGGCCACGAGCTCTCCACGGCCACGCACGCTGTGCGGTCGAGCTTGGCGACGTTCGCCGCGCCCTCGACCTCTACGATCGTCTGATGCGCGTCGACCCGCGCTACCGCGACTACACCGCCGCGCTGGAGTACGCGGAGGTGCTGAGTCGAGACGGTCGCCCGGGAGACGCAGCCGATTTGATGACGGGGCTGGTGAGGGAATCAGCCAAACCGAACCATCGGCTAGCGCTCGCGCACTACCTCAAGCAGAGCGGGCAGCCCGAGGCCGCTCGCAGCAGCCTGGAATCATTCCTTGCGGATAATCCTCCCGAGCCCTGGCGCGAGCGCGCGCTCGAGCTGCTCGAGGAGACGTCATTGCACTGAGGATCAGCTGTAGCGGAGACCGAGATATCCGAGCGCGAAGACGAAGAGAAAGGCGATGGAGAGCCGCGAGAGCCACTGCAGCCAGGGACTCGGACGGCCTTCCTCGGGCACCTCGGCGCCGTTGACCGCGCGGTGGTTGAGCAGAGCCAGGAGGGGCGCCGTGAGGCAGCTGAGTGTGGTCGCGACGTCGACCATTCCCTTGAGGCTCTTCAGAAACAGCGAGATCACCGCGCAGGAGCCGATGAACAACACCGCCATCGCGGTCCAGTAGCTCATGCGCTGAGGGCGCTCGTCCTGTTCATCGTGACCAGCCTCCTCGGGGCCCCTGAGCCGCGCCACGAGCACCGAGATCGCACGTGGAAAGCCATCGACCACCGTGAGCGTAGTGGAGAACATGACGGCGAAGGCAGCGACCCCCACCAAGGGCCCGACCCAGCCACCCAGCGTCTCGGTGTACAGGCTGATGACCTGACTCGCGAAGCCCGGCGCCGACTCCGCGAAGCTCTTGCCAGTGTGAAACATCACGCCAGCACCCATGAGCATGAAGCAGGCGGCCAGGAGCACCGTGCCCACGTAGCCGATGTGGAAGTCGATCATCGACTCGCGCACCGTGGGCACGTGACCCGTGTCGTCGCGGCGAGCCAGGACCCAAAGCGATTGCCACACGGCAACGTCGATGGCGGAGGGCATCCAGCCCATGAACGCAGCAGCGAAGAGCACCGCTGGCTTGCCGGCTGCAAACGGCGCGCTCACGTCCAGCAGCGAGCCCCAGGCGACGCGCGGCAGGACCAGCGCGGTGGAGATCAGGGTGGTCACGGTGAGTACGCCGACCAGCAGCTTCGTGACGCGATCGAGCCAGCGGTAGTGCCCGATGCCAAGCAGCGCAGCACACAGCGCCATCAGGCCCCCGCTCACCACGATCAGGTTCAGCTTGAGCTTCAGCGTCGCCACCAGCAGCGCGGCGGTGACGAAGGTCACCGCTGCCTGGACCGTGAACATCGTGAGCAAGGTCAAGAGCGCGTACAGCCAGAGCGCCCAGCGGCCCTGGCGGCGATAGCCCTCGAGCAGAGACGTGCCCGTCGCGGCGGCGTACTGCTGACCGAAGCGGAACGCGGGGTACTTGGTGAGGTTGGCCAGCAGCATCACGCCAAACATGCCGAGGCCGAACAGCGCGCCGGCGCGCGTCGACTGCACGAGGTGCGAGACCCCGACCGCTGCGGCAGCGAACAGCAACCCAGGCCCCAGCGCCTGAACCCAACCCTTCTCGTGCATTGAACCCGCGGGAGAATAGTTGCTTTCGCTGGCCCACTCCATGGCGGCCAGCTCTCGAGACCAGCCAGCCTCTCGGTTCACTCAGCCGCCGGCGCCGCTGCTGCCCGGGCTTCCGCCGCTGCCGCCAGGACCACTTCCGCCCGTCGGTGCGCCGCCGCTGCCGCCGGTCGTGCCCGCGCTGCCGCCGCTGCCGCCAGTCGTTCCCCCACTGCCGCCGCTTCCTGCGCCTCCGCCGCCAGCTCCAGCTCCTCCGCCGCTCCCCGACGTGCCTCCGCTACCTCCAGCTCCCCCGGAGCCAGAGCAAGGACAAGAACAGCCGACGGGCGGCGCGCCAGGGGGCGAGCTACTGCACTCGGTGGGGTTCGGCAGGTCCACCGGTTTGCCCGGCGTGGCTTCCTTGGCGGTGAAGCCGATACCCAAGCTGAGTCCATCACACTCGGCGTCGGGGTTCGGGTCCCCAGCCAGCAAGGCGTCCGCGCGGCGATCCAGGTAGTCGAGCAGCGGTCGATCGGCACCGCACAGGTTCTCGCACATCCCGACCTCACGCAGACCGGCCACCACTTCGCTCGGCTTGACCACTCCGCCCAGCGTGCCTGCTGGAATGGTCCAGTTCTCGTCCTGAAAGCCCAGGACGAGCTGTGCTGCGATGACGCCGCGATGGATCACCAGGCGGGTTCCCGTCGAGTGGCCTCCTCCGCGTGCCCCGTTGAACCAGAGCTCGGTGGGGTCCGGTAGCTGCACGATCAGGTAGCCGTTCCTCACGTAGGCGTCGGCGTCGGCGTAGATGGAGTCCGGCAACGTGCCCTTCTCGAAGCCTGTCTGCTTCGTTAGGTACCGTGCGGAAATGCGAAATGGGTCGAACTCCAGCCAGGCCGCGTTGTTGTACCAGTCGCTCGGCAATCCAGATCCCGAAGTGCCACAGATGTTGTGGGAGATCGCCTCGGCGCCGTCAGAGGAGTAGAGATCGACCCGCACCTTCGGGTCATTCAGCGTGCCGTTGTAGCCCGAGATCTTGAACAGGATGCTGTACTCACCGTGGAGCAGCGCGCAGTTCCAGTGCGCCTCGGAGAAACCGAACGGCACCAGCGCAGGGATCTGATCGATGGCCGAGAAGAAGCCCCCGAACGCGTTGTCCCGGCAGTCGACTCCGTCGTCGGCCGAGCCCTTCGAGTTCTTGCAGCTGGCTTCCGCTGGGCCGCCAGTGCAGCTCGGCGAGTTCGTGCAGCGCCCGTCCAGGTCGAAACCAAGCGACTTCCAGGCGTCCGGATCCGGTGTGCGCGCCTTGTCGTCCTTCGCGCTTCCGAAGCGGATGGAGTTCATCCCGAGGTAGAGGGGGGTGAGATCGTCACCATCGTCCACGGCTGGGCGCTGATCGGCCGTTGGAACGCCCTGCGTGTCGCAGCCGTTGCCAGTCTGATGCGGCCAGAACGGCTGCTTGTCGGCGCCTCCTCCACTGCTGACGTCGCTGCCCGCGTCGCTCACACCGCCAGCGCCTCCAGTCCCCTCCGGGACCAGCAGCGACGAGTCGTAGACGTCGCAGGCGTAGAAGGTCGTCAAGCACACGCCTCCAAGGACCAACCAGCACGCGCTGCGAGCGCTCGACCATCTCCGACTCATGACATTCAGCATGCGCGGAGTCGCCAGGGGAGCGCCAGTCCTGACGCCCAGAAAGGCCTCGACACACGTGTCGGCGAGCTGAGGCTTTTGGCCCCGGCGCGGGACTGGGAGTATCCTCCGCCCCGATGGCGTTGGGGACCAGGCAAGCG
>JAGQIY010001229.1 GCA_020430865.1 Myxococcales bacterium | reverse complement strand
CCCCGTGCTGCCCTTGTCGCTCACGCACCACAGCCAGAACGTTGTACGCATCCGGCTGGTCTGGGCACACCGATAGCGCCTGACGCGCAATCGCTTCGCCTCGGTCGAGCTGTTTTGCCCGGATCTCCTCCCGTGCGTACGAGAGCAGGGCGTCGTAGGTAGCCTCTTGGTCGGTCATGTTGGATTTCTTCGTTCTCAGGATTGCGTCAACGCGCTCCAAGCATCCCAAGGTGCTCGGCGATGGGGCCGAGCACCGCGGCCGGGAGGAACAGCAGGCCGCCGAGTAGCAGCACGCTCCCCAGCAGCAGGCAGCCGAACAACGGCGTGTCCGTACGAAGGGTACCCGTCGTCTCGGGCACCCTCTTCTTTTCCGAAAGGAAACCTGCGATCGCAAGTGGCAAGACGATTGGCAGGTAGCGCCCCAAGAACATCCAAGCTCCGGTGAGCACGTTCCAGGGAAGCGTGTTGTCTCCGAGGCCCTCGAACCCGGAGCCGTTGTTCGCTGCGGCCGAGCTCATCTCGTAGAGGATCTCGCTGAATCCGTGGCTCCCTGGATTGGCTACGCTCTGAACGCCCCAGGGCGTCGCGGCGAACACCGCCGTTCCCCCGAGGATCAATAGCGGATGCAAGAGCAGCGCGAGCGCCGCCACCTTCATCTCGCGAGTCTCGATCTTCCGACCCAGGTACTCCGGCGTGCGCCCCACCATCAACCCCGCGATGAACACCGCGACCACGACGTAGAGAAACATGTTGATCATGCCAACACCGACACCGCCGAAGCTCACGTTCAGCCACATACCAACCAACGCGGTGAGACCACCGAGAGGGCTCAAGCTGTCGTGCATCGCAGCGACGGACCCGTTGCTCGTTGCCGTGGTGGAGACTGCCCAGAACGCCCCGGGGCCAGCACCCACTCGCAGGTCCTTGCCCTCGAGATTGCCCAGGCCTTGGTCGACCATCGCGCTCGCCGCCGGGTTGGGTCGCGCCTCGAAGTGCAGGGCACTGGCCGCCGTCGCCAGAAACAACAGGGACATCACCCCGAAGACCACGGCGGCGTGCCTGAGGCGGCCAATCAAGCGCCCGAACATCCACACGCTCGCCATCGGGATCAGGAGAATCGCGACGTTCGACAGCGCGTTGGTGAGTTGGGACGGATTCTCGAACGGATGGGTGCTGTTTGGCCCGAAGAAGCCACCGCCGTTGGTGCCCAGCTGCTTGATCGCCAGCATCCCAGCAACTGGGCCCCGCGCGATCGCCTGAGTGGTGCCCTCGAGGGTGTGAGCCACCGCGGCGCCATCCAGCGTCATCGGGACGCCAAGCAACACCAACACGATAGCAAACCCCACGGAAATGGGCAGCAGCAGCAGCAAGCTCCCGCGCAACAGGTCGCGGTAGAAGTTCCCAACCGACCTGCTTGGCCCCAGCGCTCGCGCAATCGCGGCGAGCGCTCCAAGACCGGTAGCCGCCGACACGAACTGGAGCCAACTCAAGCCGAACACTTGCGAGAAGTAGCTCAGCGATTGTTCACCGGAGTAGTGCTGCAGGTTCGTGTTCGTCGCGAATGAGATCGCCGTGTGGAACGCGAGGCTAGGCTCGAGGCCCGGCTTGGCGTCGGGGTTGAGTGGCAGGCGATGCTGAAATACCAGCACCAGGAACACCAAGGCGAACATCAGCGCGTTGAACACGACGAGGGACGACGCATAACGCCGCCAGTCTTGTGGGGCGACGGCACCCTCCCCCACCAGGCGCTCGAGCCAGGAGTCGAAGCGACCGCTGGACGTCGGCGAGAAGACCCAAGCCATGTAGCGAGCGAGCGGCCAGGAAAGCAGCAAGCAACTGGCAAACAACGCAAGTCCATACAGCATCACATGCCTCAAAATATTTCCGGGCGGATGATAGCCAGGAGCAGGTAGCCAAACGTCAGGGCAGCCAAGGCAGCAGCAAGGAGCAACATAGCCTCACGCCCGATCCAGGGTCGAGGTCAGCACATGCAGAGCACCGAACAGCAGTAAACCGAGAGCCAGGTACGCGACTACATTCATCATGAACTCCTGTGCGACCCGACTAGCAATTGGCGTACCCAGCTGGGGCTGCGGACGTTCGGCGGCTTTCAAGGCGCTCTTCGTCATTCGGGATGGCAGCGGGGCCCCTGCGCCGTGCAAGCTGCAAGGCTGCGAAGGGCGACCCGTTGCACGATGAAGGCCGGGATAAGCAGAGCGAGGGCACGAAACGCTCAGTACCGTGCGGATATCATCTATGACGGAGCGACGCGCCCTGGAACGTCCGTTGCACCTCGCTGGCGAGTATGAACGCAGCAACCAAAGACCGACTCGCGGCGGCCGCCGCCGTGGTGCTCTTCGTCGGGATAGCGCTAGGCTTTTGGCTCTGGCAGCGCACGGGTGAAGCTCGCGCACTTCACGATCTCGCCCCCGCACAGCGCCAGGTGGTTCTCGAGCGTGAACTCGCAGCGTACGCTCGGCTGTGCCCAGGGCCCCTCGATGACGAGGCGCTCGAGGCGCGTTGCGAAGACAAGGCTCGGTTCATTTCTCAGTTCCCCGAGTGTGGGTCGCAATGCGAGCGCATCATCAAGCACTCCTTGCCTCGCCCAGAGCGCTAGTCGCCTTGACCGCCGGTCTCGTAGCGCTTGAGTCGGCGCCACAACGTCGACGGATCGATGCCCAGAACGCGCGCCGCCTCATCGCGCGTCGCCAGGCGAGCCAGCACTCGCAACGTATGCTCTTGCTCGACTTCAGCCAGCGTGAAGTCGCCGCCGACTCGCGGCGTCACCGACGCGCCTCCGCGGATCCTCTCGGAAAAGTTCTGAGGAGTCAGTGAGCTATCTCCCGACAGGACGACGGCACGCTCCATCTCGTTCTTGAGTTCGCGTACGTTTCCCGGCCACGGATAGGCCAGCAACAGTGTTTCAGCTTCAGCGCTCAGGCGAGGAGTAGAACGCCCGGCGT
>JAGQIY010001228.1 GCA_020430865.1 Myxococcales bacterium | reverse complement strand
CCGCTGCCACAGCTCGTGGTGCATATCCCCGCGGAACAAACCTGCCCGGGCCCGCAGGAGTTGCCGCACGTGCCGCAGTTTCCGTTGTCTGCTGCGAGGTCCCGGCAGCTACCGCCACAGTTGGTGAGACCCACGCCACAGGACACCTGGCAGGTCCCGGCCGAGCACACTTCGCCTGCCGCGCAGGTAGTGCCGCAGGCCCCGCAGTTGGCGCGATCGGTGGCCAGATCGCGGCAAGAACCCCCGCACTCCGTGAGCCCAGCGCCGCAGCTGGTGACGCAGGCAGCGGCGGAACACACCTCACCCGCGGCGCAGACGACACCACATGCTCCGCAGTTGAGGCGGTCACTGACCAGGTCCCGACAGCTGCCGCCGCAGTCGCTGAGGCCCGCGCCGCAGCTGGTGAGGCAGCTGCCTGCGGAACACACCTCTCCCGTCGCGCACGCCGTGCCGCACGTCCCACAGTGGCCGCGGTCGGTGGCCAGGTCCCGACAGCTGCCGCCGCAGTCCGTCAAGCCGGCCCCGCACGTCACGGCGCAGCTGCCCGCGCTGCAACGCTCACCCGGATCGCAGACCGTGTCGCACGCCCCGCAGTTCGTGGAGTCGACCTGGAGATCTCGGCAGGTGCCCCCGCAGTCGGTCAAGCCAGGCCCGCACGTGACGGCGCAGCTGCCTGCGCCACAGACCTCTCCCGGCACGCAGGCCGCTCCGCACGCCCCGCAGTTGAAGTTATCGGCGCCAAGATCACGACAGACGCCGCTACAGTTCGTCAGCCCGCTGCCACAGCTGGTCTCGCACTGGCCAGCGACGCACAGCGTCCCTGCGGGACAAGCCAGACCACAGCTACCACAGTTGCTCGGATCGCTCTGCAGGTCCCGACACACACCCGAGCACTCGGTCTGTGCACTGCCGCACGTGATCTGACAGCTGCCCGTCGAGCACACCTCGCCTGCGGCGCAGGTGTTGTCACAGGCGCCGCAGTTGCGCGGGTCGACGCTCAGGTCGCGACAGCTCCCGCCGCAATCACTGAGCCCTGGCGAGCAGTCCGTCACACAGCTGCCTGCCTGACAGGCCTCGCCTGGCGCGCAAGCGGTCGCGCAGTCTCCGCAGTGCGTCGGATCGCTCTGCAGATCCGCGCAGCTCGAGTCGCACACCGTCTCGGTCGGCGGGCAGCTGTAGCTGCAGGCGCCCGCGACGCACTGCTGGCCAACACCACACGCATTCCCGCAGCCACCGCAGTTCTCTCGGTCGCTGTCCAGGTCTGCGCAGAAGTCGTTCGCCCCGCCGTCTCCGTTCGTGGAGCCTGCGGAAGAGCAGGTGGCGAGACCGTTCCCGCACGTCAGCGTACAAACGCCCATGCTGCAGACGGTGCCAGCGCCGCAGCGTCTTCCACAGCTCCCGCAGTTCTCGATGTCCGTGTTTGCGCTGACACAGGCAGCGTCGCACAGTATCAGTTCCGCGGGGCAATCTTTCGTGCAGGTGCCGTCGACGCACGCTTGATCGTCAGCGCACTGCGTGGCGCAGTCGCCGCAGTGCTCGGGATCGCTCGTAGGGTCGACGCATGCCTGGTCACACAACAGCGCACCAGCTGGGCACTGCGGTTTCTGACCGGTCGCCGCGTCGCCAGCGTCCGAGTCGCCGCCCACCAGCGCCTGGCCGGTGCAACCAACCAGCACCAGGAACGAACTCAGCAGGACTACACGCAGCGCGGTCTTCATAGCGGCCTCGAGGGTCGGATTGGACTGCCTGCTTCCCGTTTCGCGGTCCGGGATGCTGCTCCGCCCCGACCACGCGTCACGCAGCGCGCCTGCTCGGCGCACGCGGGTGCGTCCTCGTACGAGCGCCGGGGGTTCGTCCCGGCGCGGGGTTGTCTGAGCGCGCCAGGCTCGACTGATCGCGCTTCGCGGTGGCGATGGTCACGCCACGAACCAGCTATCTCAAATCCACATGGTATTTTCAAGAGGCACTGGGGCAGAACGTCTCTGCTCGAGCGATTCCTTCGTCCCCTGGTGATGCTGTTAGTGCCCTAGGTCTCGACCTGCAAATGATGCGGTGTCCTCCGGTTGCACATCCAGCTTCGAAGGTATTGCCGCGGGGCAATGAAATGGCCCTGCATGGGGTGCGAGCCGCTCGGGCGCGGAGGGCGAGCGCGACGGAGGTCGACTCTCGCTGCGCGCAGGTTCGAGGCGTCCCGCGTCCCCGGCGACTCCCTGGGCAGCGTCGTCCAGCTTCGTTCCGCCGGGGATCGTCGCCAGACGCGTCGTCAGGTTTGGTCCCCCGAGGGACGCCGCTGTCGACGCGTGCGGGCGTTCGACTCAGCCGGCCCGCCCCGCCGCTCGGATGGGGGCATTCTGCTTCCACCGGTCGAGCGACTGATGCATACTCCATGTTCGTACCTTGGAGGGTGATGTGGGTCATTTTCGTCGGCAGTTGCTGGGAGCTGGACTGGTCATTGGAGTGCTGTGGGTCCACGGCTGCGGGGGAGATCCAGAGACCGTTCAGGGCAACGGCAATTCATTCGGCGGTAGCGGGGGCAGCGCAGCGACGGGGGGTACGGCTGGGGCAGCCGGCTCGGCGAATGGCGGCACGCTCAACGTCGATGCGGGAGTCGGGGGGACTTCCAGCAACGACTGCCCCGGAGGCTGCCCCGAGGGACGCTTTTGCTCCAACGGCGTGTGTGTGCTGCAGACCCAGTGCAGCGCCGACGACGACTGCCAGAACGACTCGCACTGCGAGCTGGGTACGGGGTGCGTGCCCTGGGGACCGGGGGAGAAGGACGACACCTGTCAGGTAGCAATTCCACCCGGCAACTTCGCGCCGTCAATCAAGTGTGAGTTCTCCGAGGCTCCCAGCGGGGATCCCTTCCCCAGTCACGTCGACGTGCAGGCCACGCCGATGGTGGTCAACTTCAACGCGCAGTCCGGAGGCACGCCCAGCATCGTCGTGCCGTTCACCTATACTATTCCGGGCGGATATGCTGAGGGCGAGGGCGTGGTGCGGGTGCTCCGCGGAGACGACTGCACGCTCGAGGCCAACCTGGGAGCAGGGGAGTCCGGGTACGCTGGTTACCTCGTGAGTTCCGGGCCAGTCGCGGTGGCGGACCTGGACGGTGACAAGGTAGCGGAGGTGGTCGCGCGCGGCGCGGATGGCCACTGGGTTGCCTTCACGCGGAAGTCGGGCACCTGGGGGGTGCTCTGGACGTCGGCCGACGTCATCTCGGCGGCCTGCGGCGGTTCCGGCGGAAGTTCTCGCTGTGGCGCTGGCTGGTCCGGCCCGTCCATTCACGACCTGGACGACGACTCCACTCCGGAGGTCATCATCGAGGGGTACGTGCTGAACGGCCTCACTGGAGCAACGCTGAGCGCGTTACCGTCGGGATACACGAGCTACAGCCAGGGTCTGAACCCTGTACTGGCAAACCTGGACTCCGACCCCTACGTCGAGCTGACCAACGGCGCGCTCGCCTGGGAGTGGAACTCCGGCGCCTGGGTGCAGGACACGTCGTTCGCCGGTCCGGGTGCCGGCTTCGTCGCCGTCGCGGATTTTGGCGCATATGGCAGCTCCTTGCCCGCGACCAACCCGGAGCTCGCCGTGGTGCGGGGCGGCCTGGTGAACGTCGTGGCCATGGATGGCACCGCCGTCCTGGGTCCGATCGCCGTGCCGGGCGGTGGTGGCGGGGCGCCGACCATCTCCGACTACGATGGTGATGGCTTGCCCGAAGTCGGGGTCGCGGGCGAGGCGTTCCTCACTGTCTACGACATCGACTGCACGTCGTCGCCTCGCACGGGCGGGACGTGCTCCGCAGGCAACGCCTGTGACGACGCAGCGGGAAGCCCCGGACCGTGTCCAGAAGGCATTCTCTGGTCGCGCAGGACCCAGGACAACTCGAGCAACATCACTGGCTCGTCGGTCTTCGACTTCGAAGCGGACGGGGTCGCCGAGGTGGTGTACGCCGATGAGTGCTTCGTCAGGGTCTACGAGGGGACCAGCGGCGCCGTGCGCTTCAGCCAGTACCGCAGCTCCTGTACCTGGTACGAGAACCCGATCGTTGCGGATACCGACGGAGATTTCCGTGCAGATTTGGTTACGCCCTCGAACCTGGCTTGCTCCGACGGCGTGAACGGCATCGCTTGTACGATGCTCGAGGGTGGCGTGGACACCCAGTTCCCTGGGCTTCGCTGTCAGGAGAACGCCGACTGCGCGTCGGGGGTTTGCGACTCGGGCCTCTGTCGCTGCACTGCGACCGCGGAGTGCTGTGGGGCAGGTACGGACACCGATTGCCTGGAAGAGGGCTACTCGTGCGCACCTCCGCCCAGCGGTACTCCAGGCACGGGGAATACCTGTCGCGCAGCCCATCCCCACGGGGTCAGCGGCATCCGCGTCTATCAGGACGCCAATGACCGCTGGGTGCGCTCTCGCACCATCTGGAGCCAGCACGCCTATGCGGTGACCCACATCAACGAGGACGGCACGGTTCCGCCCCGCAGCACGTGGCAGGACAACTGGCTCGATCCGGACCTGAACAATTTCCGTCAGAACGTGCCTGGGGTCGCCAACGGCTTGGCGACGCCTGACCTGACCGCCGGGGCCTCCGCTTTCGACTGTGGTGCCGGAGGCGCCGAGCTGAGAGCGCCGATCTGCAACCGCGGCGCCGAGCCGATCGGGTCCGGAATCAGCGTTGGGTTCTACGCCGAGGGGAACGTCGTGTGCAGTGCCACCACCTCGAAGGCGCTGAATCCGGGCGAGTGCGAGACGGTGTCCTGCACCTGGGCTGATGCGCCCACCAGCGGTGAGGTGGACGTCACCGTGATCGCTGACGACAAGTCGGATCGGAACGAGTGCCGAGAGGCGAACAACCAGGGCACGATCCCTGGAGTGCAGTGCGAGCCACCCGCGTGAACCGTTGCCTGCCCCGCGGTGGGCAGGTAGCTTTTCAGCATGAAGATCGACACGGCGACCATCGCCCGGCTACGCGACGCGTTGATTCAGAGTGGCCGGCGGCAGGCGGCGGTGCTGTCCAGCGCCTATGAGACGCTGACCCGAGAAGGGCTGCTCTCCGAGGAGGAGCAAGACGCGCTGGCTCGCATCGAGCCGATGGTCGAGACCATGTTCCTGGTGATGTCGGCTGACGGCAGGATCTCCGCGGGGGAGATGGACGCCATCCGGGGTGCAGTCCGAGGTCTCACGGAGGGCTTGCTCCAGGAGGGCACGATCAAGGTCATGCTCGAGGGTTGTGAGCTTCGACTCGGGCAAGAGGGAAGGGAGTCCCGCCTGGACTCGGTCACGGCGACCCTGCGCAGGGACCGGGAGGACGCTGAAGGAGCCTTCGCGCTGGCTGCGGCGATCGCGATGGCGGATCACGAGGTTGCCAGTGAGGAGAACGACCTGGTCCTCGACCTGGGCAAGCGGCTCGGTATCGAGGGCGTACGTGCCCAGGCGATTCTGGAGCAGCTGGAGGAGGAGCGAAGCGACGAAGGCGCTCCAGATACCGACCGCAATCCCAGCGCGTCCTAGCGCGCTGCTCATACACCTTCAGGCGCGGCTAGGCACCAGCGCGTGCTCTTGCCCGCGCCCGCGAGAGCGCCACAGCTCGAGCGCCCACCAAGAGAGGGCGACGGCGCCGAGTCCCGTCAGGCTGAACGGCAGGTCGCCGATCACCCGCAGCGCGGTCCAGTAGCTCGAACCACAGAAGAAGAGCTGCAGCAGCAGGGCCAGCACGCGTGCCAGATAGGTGAGTATCAACGCCGGCAAGATGCGCCGCTGGCTGTGGAGATCGAGCCGGGCGAGGAAGGCGGTCACGACGATTATTTCCGCAAGGATGTACTTCCAGCTGAGCGCTGTCCCCACCACCCAGAGCGGGACGTGCTGGTCGTCGAAAGCGCCCGCCGCGAGGTCCATGCCTCCGAAATCGAGCTGCCCCGTGATCCCGACGCGCTGGACGAACAGCAAGCCGAACACGAACGTGACGCCCAGAATGATGTCGAAGTAGCCTGGTGTGTGCCGGCGGACCTCGTGTCGTGTGCCCACCGGCTCGGAGTCACGCGCCTCTTGCTGCCTCGTTCGCCAGGCGTCGCCGGCCGCCTCGGCGAGAATCAGCGTGGGGATCAGCGCGAACCACTCGCGGTCCCGGGAGACCCAGGCGAAACCCGCCAGACCGAGCAAGGTGGCGAATCTACGCTGCCCGAGTAGAGCGGTGGTGAAGGCGATGATCGGGAACAAGATCAGGGCCGCACGACCGATCTGGTAGGGCACGTAGCGTCGCGCGACCAAACACGCGGCGACGGTCAGCAACCCGAAGACGAGGGTCGAGGTCTTGAGAGATGCTTTGCCGTGAGGATCCAGGCGAGTGGACAGGCCATAGCAACCAATCAGGCCGACGGCCACGCTGAGGGGCATGCGCTCGGCCACGAAGAGCCAGCTCGGGAGCGCGCTCTCCGCGTGCACGCCCACCGGGAACACCACCAGGAGCGCCAGGAGCGCCACGATCAGGCGTGGCCACTCCAGCGCCGTACGGTTGACGCGAAGGCGTTCCCAGCCGTCGGAGCGGCGGCTGGAGCTACCGATCGGCCCCAGCAAGCAGAACAAGACGCCAATGACCGCGACGGCGACGAAGCTCTCGGGCTGAGTGTTGGCAGGGTAACTGGCGACCAGCAAGCCGGGGAGCAAGGTCGGTGCCAGCCAGCGCGTTTGCTCGAAGCGCTTGGCTAGCCAGAGCGGCTTGACCAGCGCAGCCAGGGCCAGGGAGTTACAGGCGATGAACAGCGCCACTCTGCAGACGTTGGGCCAGTGGCCTGGGAGCCTCTCGACGCTGAAGACGAGCCAGGTCCCGACGGCGCCGAGAAACAGCGCCGGTGGCAAGCTCCACAGTAGTCGTTTCCCTACGGCAAACCAAGCGACGATCCCGCTCGCCAGGATCGACAGCATCAGCAAGACCAGGGCGTTCTGTGAGGCGAGCCCAGTGCGCAGCCCGATCTGGGTATCGACCACGGCAGTCACCTTGCGCGCCGCGAGCTCTCTCTCCTTGTAGCTGCCCTGGGCCTTGCAGCGATCCAGGCTCTGCTTGGCCTCCTGGATTGCCGCCTCCCCCAGCCTGGCCTCGCCGTAGGCGAACAGCCGCTCGGCGTCCTCGCAGGCGATGGCCGCGCGCTTGGCCTCGGTGATGTCGAGCCAGTCCGTGAGCACCTGACCGCGGCTCTGCTTTGGCGGAGTCGTCCCGAGCAGCGCGGCGAGCGTGTTCGGCAAGTCCACTTGATCGAGCGGCAGCTTCGGGTGGACGTTCTTGGTGATGCCCGGCCCGTAGGCGTAGAGCGGGGAGCGGCGCTGGACCGGGACGTCTGCGCCGTGTGTGCCAGAGTCGGCGGCTCCATGATCGCTCGTAACCACCACGGTCCAGTCGGGAGCGATCTCACCCAGCAGGTCGGAGAGCCGTCGATCGAACTGGTGGACGTGCTTCAGATAGCGCTCGGAATGGACGCCGTACGCGTGACCCTGGTGGTCTGGCGTGACGAAGTGGGCGACCAGGAAGTTGGGGCGCTTCGCGAGCAACTCCCGGGTGTCGCGAAAGGTCTGATCGTTGAAATCGAAGTCGATGGCGACGCCCTTGGGATCGAGGCGCTTCTCGCTGAACGCGGGGCCGTACATGCGTGCCCACGCCGGATCTCCCACGAGCATCAAGACCAAGCCGTCGCTGCGGGCGTTCTCCAGCCAGTTGTTGAATGGGGGTGGTTCGGGGGTGAGGTTGTTCACCACCTGCTCGAGTTGACCTCGTTGCCCCGTGCCGTAGCTCAGGATGGCACTCGTGGTCATCGACACCCGCCCCGCCCAGATTTCCGCGCTGGAATTTCTCTCCATGGCTTCGGAGAAGCGGGGCATGAGCTCCGGGTTGGTCGCGATGTCGTAGCGCAACCCGTCCACCACGACGAAGAGCAGGTGCTTGGTGAGGGGATCCGTTCGTGGCCCTCGTAGCTGGGTGGGGGGAGGGGTGTCGGGCCTCAGCACGACACCCATGACTCCGTACGCGACACCCGCGATGAGCGCGCTGACGAGGACGAGGAGGATGAAAGGGCGAGACACTTCTATGCGACGGTGTGCGGTATGACGAGCCGAGTGACGCGCACTGTCTTCATCGGTCGCTTCGGCCAAGCTGGCTTGTAGTGCCAGAGCGCGCCTACCTCAACTCATCTACTCCGCATGATCGCTCGACCAGATGCACCGTGGAGCCTGCTGCCACCGGGGTTTCCTGGCGCTTCTTGCCGTTGGGAAACTCCCGCTGGCCCACTCCAGCTCCCTGGGCTGCGACACCGATGTCAGTCGCCTCGCTTCCCGTCCACTTCGCGGGCTGCCGGTTGGGCCGCGGACTCGCCGTTTTCGCTATCTATTTCAGCTAGTTGACCCGGTCCCGGGTGGCCTCGGTTGGCTGGCGCGCGGCTTGCACAACGCAGAGCTACCGCTTGGCGGGCTTACTTAACGCGCTGGCGCGTCCGGGGCGCCTTCGCGTTGCTTTTAGTCCTGGGGCTGTCTTCCTTCGCTAGTTTTGCGGCTTGGCCGCGCTTTCTTGGTGAGCTTGCTTGAGCCAGCAGTGGCTGGCGATCGGGTTGGGGACACCCACGGATGGGCTGATGTGCAGCCCATCCGTGGGTGGCGGTCGTTGGCGGTACGAGTCGTTTCTCGGGGTCTTGATGACGTGGGTTACTGAGCAACTAGGCGTGCGCGGGGGCTGGCGCCGTGTTCTGGCCGCCCTTGGCTTCGCCGCGCTGTGCGTGGGTCAGGTGCACTGCGGAGCGAGCGACAGCGACGACAGCGGGGGTGGATTCGGCGCCGCCGGGCCCGGGGTGGGCGGCGTCGGGGGTAGCAATAGCGGTGGTGGTAGCGGTGGCAACGGCGGCGGGGGAGGCACTGGTGGCTCGGAGCCTCCACCACCCGAGCAGGAGCTCGAGAGCAGCTTCAAGGCGCCGGTGGCCACTGGTCGCTATGTGTGGACGGCCAACCCCGACAGCGGACGCGTGGCGCTGATCGACGCCTTCTCCTACGAAGTCCAGGTGGTCGAGGCGGGGTTTCAGCCGACGTACTTGGCTGCGGTCTCCAAGCCCGACGACGATCGCGACGTAGCCATCGTGTTGAACACCGGCAGCCTCGACGCGACGTTGTTCAGCGTCCGCGCAGGCGGGATCGACTCGTTCACCGCCAAGGTTCACCGAGGTGCCAACGCCTGGGCGCTCAGCCCGAGCGGACGCTGGGCCATTGCCTGGACAGATTACCGTGTGGTAACGGAGCTCGACCCGACCGACGGCTTCCAGGACCTGACCGTCATCGACCTGAGCGCGTCTTCGCCCAAGGCCACACGGCTCTCCGTGGGCTTCCGTCCCACGCGCCTGTTCTTCGACGCCGGGGAGGACCACGTCTATGTGGTCACCGAGCCGGGTATCTCCACCTTGGATCTCGGTGACGACCCTCGGGTTGGACTGCTTCTGCCCTTGGATCAGGACGAGTTCGATACGCCGACCGGGCGCGATGTCACCGTCACCCCGGACGGTGGCCACGCCTTCGTGCGTCGCGAAGGGAGCCCAGACATCGAGATCCTGGATCTCGGCGACGGCTCCAGGCGCTCGCTCTCGCTCTCGGGACCGGTCACTGATCTGGACCTGACAGACGACGGGACGCGCGGCGTCGCGGTGGTTCGCAGCAGCTCCGAGGCGGTGCTGTTCGATGTCGATGAAATCCTCGCGGATACATCAAACTTCTCGGTGGTCCCCATCCTGGGGGCAACCGTCGGAAGCGTCTCGCTCCCAGCGGACCCGAGGCGGGCGTTGCTCTACAGTAACGCCATCGGCAGCGATCGTGTCGTCATTCTGAATCTGGAGGCCGGCGACGACTTCTTGAACCAGCGCGCCGTGGCGCTCAAGGCACCAGTGCTCGCGGTGTTCCCCACTCGGGACGCTTCGCACGCGGTGAGTCTGATGACGCCGCCGACGAACAGCAGCAAGGCCGGAGCCTTCGGCCTGATCCCCGTGGATACTGCTCTGGCTCCGAAGATCGTAGGCACCGACGCCTCGCCACGTCAGGTCGCGGTCTCCCCCGACGGTACCCGCGCGGTGGTCACGGTGCGAGACGACACAAGGCAGATGTACGGTGCCTATCTCGCGCGTATGCCCTCCCTCCAGGTGGACTATCAGCCGCTGGCCAGCCCTCCGCTCGCCGTGGGGGTGGTGCCCGCGGCGGACCGCGCGTTCATCGCGCAGAGCCACCCAGAGGGGCGAATCACATTCATCGACCTCGAGGATGGCAGCGCGCGAACCCTCACTGGATTCGAGCTTGGTGCAAAGGTGGTGGACTGATGACTCAGGGCTTGAAACCTAGCCGTTCGCTCTCGCGGTTCGGGCTGGGCTTGGCTGGGGCGCTGGCGCTCGGCGCGAGTTTGCTCAGCGTCGGCTGTGGGGACACGGTGTGCTGGGCGCTCGATTGCGGAGGCCGAGACGCCAAGTGGGACGCTGATCTCCAAGACGACGACTACCCCCCGCAAGCCGTCGGCCTGACCGGGTCCGTGGCGGTCTACGATCGTCCACTGGATCGCGTTCTGATGCTGACCAGCGGTGGCAATCTCGACCTGGCGGGCAAGTCAATTGCTGTGGGGAAAAATGTCGCGACGATGAAGCCGTCGACGGATCATGACCGGCTCTACGTTCTGAGCCGGGGTGTTCAGCCTCGCGTGAGTCCGGATGACGAGCTGCCGAGCCTCACGGTGATCGAGGGCGACTCCAGTCCCAAGCGCCTCGCGCGCTACGAGCTCACCGATCCCCTGAGCGGGCTCGCGGTGGACCCCTTGGGCGAGTGGGTCGTGGTCTACGACGCGGGCGGCGTGGTCGTGAACCCCAACGAGTTGATCCTGGTCAAGGTCGATGACCCGAGCGTGGAGCCTATCGCCAAGACCATCCGCAGCTTTGGTGCTCGCCCGCAGCGGTTGACCTTCACCAGCGAGCTCAAGCTCCCGAATGGTCCCGCGAGGCGCCTCTTGATCGTCGAGACGGAGCAAGACGTCACGCTGGTGGATCTGCTGAACCCGCTGCGAGACGAGGTGACGATCGTGCTGCCGAAGACGCCGAGCGGGGTCTCCAGCCAACCGGCGCAGGTCGCGTTTCATGACGGAAACCCCGACGACGTCAACGACGCTCGGGTCGCGATTCGCCTCGCGGGGGAGTCTGATGTGGTGATCCTCGAGCTGGGGCCCAGCGCCGAGGAAGGCAAGGACTTCAAGCCGACGGTCAACGTCGCTGACGTGGGCGGTGTACCCAGTTCCATCGACTTCGTAGAGACGGATGGTGGGCTGCGCCTCGCCGCGCTGGTACCCGCCAACAGGCAAGCCGCGCTCGTGGATCCAGCGACGACAGTGGTCGAGTCCGTTGGTTTGCCGGGGGGATACAGCCAGCTGGCTCGGGTCACCGACTCCGTCGCAGAGAAGCCGGACTTCGGCGACGTGGCCCTGCTCTGGGGTGGTTCCCAGGCGGATGGTATCGCTTTCTGGTCTCTCGGAAGGACTACCGGCAAGCCCTATCGCAGCGTCGACGCCTATCAGATCGGAATCAACGTGACGGCGGTCCAGGACGTGCCTGGGGACGAGCTGGGTCAGCGCAAGATCCTCGTCGGGCAGGGGGCGAGTGAGTTCTATGTCCTCGATCTCGACGCCCGTACGAGCTTCCCCATGCTCACGAACCAGACTGGCTTCGATCTCAGCGTGGCTCCCGATGGAGGGCGTGCCTGGGCGTTGAGGCGGGGTACGCCTGAGTTCGCCCAGGTCGATCTCGGCTCCCTGCATCCCACCTCCTTGGAGGTGCAGCGGGACGTCTCTGCGGTGTTCGACATCGAACGGCGTGATGGCGGTCGAGCGCTGGTCGCGCTTCACGGGACGGGCAACCTCGGTGCGACGGTGCTCGACGCCCTGGATCCGGACAGCGCCGCGACGCGCTTCTACCCCGGGCTCTTGCTGGGAGATCTGTGATGCTTGCTGGCTTTGGAACGAAGAGGGCGAAGCGCGGACTGGCGGCGGGCTTGGTGCTCGCTGGGATGCAGGTTGGACTGCCGGGCGCGGTCTCGGCGCAGAGTCTCGGCAAGCACCAGGAGCACACTCAGGCTTCGCTCGGTGTCCGCACCAGCCTGGTCTCGGACGCGGGCTACGACCCTTACGCCGAGGACAACGTGCTCACGCAGGGCAGCGTGGGCCTGTCACGTACGCTGTTCGCCGAGGGCGAGTGGTCCATGGCCGCCGCCGCGGGCTTCGACTTCGGAGGGGTCAGCGCGACGGTGCGCGGCGAGCACAGCGAGCTCGACCTGTATCGCTTCGGGCTCGCCCCCGAGGCGCGCTTCCACTTGCTGCCTCGGCTGTATTTCCTGGGTCGACTCGGACCAACGTTGAGTCGCGATCGCGTGAAGGTGTACGACTCCGCGGCTGCGACGGACCTCTCGAGCGCCGGCTGGACGTTTGGTTTCGACTCCGCGTTGGGAGCTGCCTACGAGGTCATCGGCAAGACGAGCGGCGCCAATCATGGCACTCGCGGCTGGGTGCAGCTGGAGTTCGGCTACGGCTGGTCGGCGTCGAGAGACATCACCCTGGAGCCGCGGGGAGACGACGCCGACGCTGCCCCCGAGCGCGTGAACGGTGTCTCGATGCCAGCCCTGGCGATCCGCGGTCCGGCGGTGAAGGTCGCGGTCGCCGCGAGCTTCTAGCACACCAGCCGGCTGCTGAAAGACCGCGTTTTCCAGCAGCCCGCTAGCGCGGGGGTTCGAGCGCGGCCTCTGGTGCCCTGGCTGGAGCGATGGGAACGTGGATGCGAATCACCCGAGCTTCACTGATCTCCAGCGCGAGACCGCGCTCGGCGTACTCGTAGACGCCGGCCTCACCCGCTGGGTCGGCGGCGGTTGGTACCGCGCGGAGACGCTGCGTGGGAGTTGATTGCTTCTCGATCTCGCTGACGCTCTGGCCGATGCGGGCCCCTCCGACGTCCCCAGCGAACGCCCGGAACTTGGCCTCACCAGGCTCCGCAGCGCTGCGCAGCGAGGACCGATCGCCCTTGGAGTGAGCGACGGCGCGTTGCACGCGACCCCCGGCTAGCTCGAACTCGACCCCGCGGCTCCAGTAGACACAGCCTCCCGCCTCCAGGGCTTCGCAGGGCCCCAGGCGCGCCTCCAGCTCAGCGCGCGACGTGCCCAGGG
>JAGQIY010001227.1 GCA_020430865.1 Myxococcales bacterium | reverse complement strand
TGGGACTGGGTGTCCAGATGCTGCCGGCGGTTGACCCTGAGGAAACGAACTGGACACGACAAGGCCCGCCTCGGATTGCTCCGGGCGGGCCTCGATGTGTTACCGCTCTAGCTCACTGACAGACCGTGCCGCACGCCCCAGGGAAGGTCGACCCATCGCCGAATGTGCGGTACAGGACGTCGTAGAGATCGTCGACGCCCTGCGGGTACTGCGCGTCGCAGTCGGATACGCAGTTCGGATCGCTCGAGGTGCTGCACGCGTCGCGACAGTCGTTGAGGGCCACGCAATCGGGATTGTTCGCGCACCGTCGCCCAGGCAGATACACGCATCCGTTGAAAGCTGCGGTCTGGCAGTCATCGCAGGCCTGCTGCGACGGGGACCCGAACGCCGTGCCGCCGTCATTGCAGGTGTACGACCAGTTGGCGCTCGCAACCGTCAGGCACTGGCCGCCACTCACCGGGGTGCTCGTTCCGTCGCTGGCGATGGTCACCTCCGTCAGCGTCAGGTTCGACACACTCCCCGTGCTAGCCGCAATGATGCCGGTGCTCCCGAAGACGTCCGAGGAGTCGATCTTCATCTGCCCGGAGACTTGGAAGTAGTCAACTTCGGTGCCCGCGGCGTCCTGCACCACGAGCACGCAGTGGTCACAGGTCCTGTAGTCCGTTTCCGTCGATAGGTCGAAGTTTCCCGTCGTGGGGTCCCACACCTCGATCTGAACGAAGTCGACGTCGGACGTCCCGAGTTCGGGGCTGACTTCCGCCGAGAGGATGCCGCCGCTGATGGGCGAAATCGCAGACAACGTGATTGGCGTACAGGTCGGCGAAGCGCCACCCGTGCCCCCGGTACCCGCGCCGCTGGTGCCGCCGGTGCTCGCTCCACCGGTCGCCGCGCCACCCGTGGAAGCTCCACCAGTCGCCGCACCACCGGTGCTCGCGCCACCGGTGCTCGCTCCACCGGTCGCCGCACCACCCGTGGAAGCGCCACCGGTCGCCGCACCGCCCGTGGAAGCACCACCGGTCGAAGCGCCGCCCGCGGTCGTGCCGCCCGTGGTTCCACCAGTACCGCCCGCGGTCGTGCCGCCCGTAGTTCCACCCGTACCGCCCGCGGTCGTGCCGCCCGTGGTTCCGGCGCTGCCGCCCGTGGTTCCGCCGGTGCCGCCGTTGACCGTGCCACCAGTGCCGCCGTTGACCGTGCCACCGCTGCCACCGTTGACGATGCCACCGCTGCCGCCGTTGACGATACCGCCGCTGCCGCCCTGAGAGCTCCCGGCGTTGCCGCCGACCGAGCCACCCGCGCCGCCAGTGCCACCGCTGCTCGTGTCATCCGAGCCACAGGCGCCAAGTCCAACCATCAAACCGAACAGACACACCGTCTGAATGCGCATTGCTGCCTCCTACACCAAACCCAAGTCGCGCCCGGAGGCGCTTGCCAAGAACTCGATCGCGCCTCGAGGCGCGCCATTCCTTATTCCGCCGGGAACCGACAGGGAGGTGCCGCAAGAGCGGCCTCGGACCCAGACGGCGTCATGTAGCCCGGTCTGCGTGGCTTGGCTACCCCCAGAATGAAAAATTCGCCGGAGCCGGTTTGCGTGTGGGAATCTCCCGCGTCCATTCCATCGTGGGAAACTGGAATACTTGTTCGGGCATCACTGAAATGGTGGCGTTTTGGTCGCCGCGACCACCCGGTCGGCTCGAGCCACAAAACGCTTCAGGCCCACCGAACAGTGGGCCTGAAAGGACATCCGGCCGAAACCCGCGAACGCGCGATTCGGCTTCGAGAACCTCTGGCTAGAGCAAGCCCGCAGCCGTCAACACCTGCTTCAGCTCGCCGCGGTTGCCTTCAGTGAGCGTCGTCAGCGGCAAGCGCAGGCCCTCGGGGATCAAGCCCATCATCGCCATCGCGGCCTTCACCGGGATCGGATTCGTCTCGAGCCCCATCGCCTTCATCACTGGCAACAGCGCGTAGTGCGCCGCGCGGGCCTTCCCCAGGTCCCCGGCGCGCATCGCCTCGACCAGCTCTCGCAGCTTCTCGGGCATGAGGTTGCCGATCACGGCGATCACGCCTTTTCCGCCCACGGCCATGATCGGCAGGGTCAGCGAGTCGTCGCCGCTCAGCACGCAGAAGTCAGGCCCGCACGCCTCCACCGTTCGCGTGACCTGATCGAGGGAGCCCGAGGCCTCCTTGATCCCGACGACGTTCTTCAGCTTCGAGAGCCTGGCCGTCGTCTCGACCGCGATGTTCACGCCCGAGCGCCCGGGAATGTTGTAGACGATCTGCGGCAGATCCACCGCTTCGGCGAGGTGCGCGTAGTGAGCGTACAGCCCGTCCTGCGTCGGCTTGTTGTAGTACGGCGCGATCAGGAGCGCCGCGTCTGCGCCATTTTCCTTGGCGAAACGCGTGAGCTTCTCGCTCTCGAGGGTGCTGTTCGAGCCGGTGCCGGCGATCACCTTGAGGCGTCCCTTGCACTTCTCCACCGTGAACGCGATCACGCGCTCGTGCTCCTCGTGGCTCATGGTGGCGGACTCGCCCGTCGAACCGCAGGGCACGACGCCGTCCACACCGGCCTTCGCCTGCATCTCGATCAGACGCCCGAGCGCCTCGTAGTCGACCTCTGCGCCGTTGAACGGCGTAACCAACGCGGTGTAAGTGCCTTCGAACACGGTCTTGCCTCCGGCGGCCTTCTTTGCACGGTCCGACCGCCGGATTCAACCTTCAGCGCGCCAGTTCGCAAAAGCGCCTACACCGAGCCTTTCGCGACGTCCGATAGGTCCCCAACTGCGGTTTTTCTTGGGGGTGAGGAGCGACGGGCCCAGCCGGGCGTAGGCTCAAGACGCCGAAGCTGGAACGCCGGCTCCACGCGCCGCCGCGCCGCGCTCGAAGCGCGGGAACTCCAGCCCCGTCAACTCCTCGGACACCGACCACAGCCGGGCCGCAACTGTTTCGTCGTGGGAACACTTGCTCGACTTCACCTGGCGCGGCGCTCCCCGCAGCTCGAACGCACCCGAAGGCCCCCAGTAGGTGCCACCTTCGACTCCGGGATCCGTCGCAGCCCGCAGCGAGGGCAGCGCGCCACCCAGGGGCTGCATGCCGAAGAAGGGATTGAACACCCGGATCCAGCCCGTCGTGCGCTGCAGGTTCGTGCTGGTCCAGCCGGGGTGCGCGGAGACGGCCAGCGTCTTCAGACCACCCGCCTCGAGCCTGCGCTGGAGCTCATACGTGAAGAGCAGGTTCGCGAGCTTGCTCTGACCGTAGGTTGCGAGCTTGCCGTAGCCCTTGCTCGCGTCGAGGTTCTCGAAGTCGATCTTGCCCATCCGGTGCGCCAGGCTGCTCACGGTCACCACGCGTCCAGCAGTCGCCGCATTCACCAGGTCGATCAGCCGGGCAGTCAGCGCGAAATGTCCCAGGTGATTGGTACCAAACTGCAGCTCGAAGCCCTCCTTCGTGTGGCTGAGCGGTGGCATCATGACCCCGGCATTGTTGATCAACAGATCCAGCCGCCCGTACTCCTCGCGGAAACGCGTGGCGAACTCACTGACGGACTGGAGGCTGGATAGATCCAGCGGCAGGAAGGCCACCTGCGCCCCGGGGTGCTTCCCGAGGATCGCGTCCAGCGCCTCCTGGGCCTTGTTCGGGTTGCGGCAAGCCAGCACCACTCGGGCGCCCTGCGCCGCCAGCACCCGCGCCGTCTCGAAACCAATCCCACTGTTGGCGCCCGTCACGATCACCACGCGTCCGTCCTGCGATCCCACATCTGCTTCGCTCCAGCCCATCTCGAACCTCCTTCGTCGCGTTAAGAGAACGACGGTCCGTTGTTTAGAGAACGCTGGTCTGTTGTCAAGCGGTGGGTTATGCTTCTTCCTCACCCCCAACCCCTGACCTGGCGGAGTCACGCCAGATTGGTCGCCGATACCCGTTCCATGACGTTCCAGCGGGCACGCCAGCCCGAGCAGAAGGCCCAGCGACGTTCCCAGATCCTGGCGGCGGCTCGGCAGTTGCTGGCGGATCAGGGCATGGATCAGCTCTCCCTCAGCGAGCTGGCGCGCCGGGTCGGTCTCGCGAAGTCCAATGTCTATCGCTACTTCGAGAGTCGCGAAGCCGTGCTGCTGGAGGTGCTCGATCGGGACTGGCAGGCCTGGATCGAGGAGCTGAACGAACGCACCGCGCAGCCAGACCTCGCGCTCCCGGCGCAGGAGCGGGGACGCCTGCTGGCGACGTACGTCGCTTCGAGCGCCGCGAGCCGCCCTCGCCTGTGCGCCCTGCTGAGCGTCCTCGGCAGCGTGCTGGAGCACAACCTCTCCGAGGACACGGTGCGCGCCTTCAAGCTCGACGCCCTCGAGCGCAGCTTCGCCGTCGTCACGTCGATGCAACGCGTGCTCCCCGAGCTCGACTTCGACGGCTGCGTGGATCTGCTCAACGCCGCCCACGCCCTGCTCACGGGCCACTGGCTCGCCTGCCAGCCGAGCGACGTCGTGGCGAAAGTCCTCACCGATCCCCGCCTGTGCCTGTTCAAGCGCGATTTCGAGAGCGACCTCCAGCGCAGCCTTGGTCTGTGCATCGCCGGGCTGCTCGCCGAGGCGAGACCACCGGACACGCAACGCTAGCCTCGCGCGTCAGTGTTTCCGTACGGCGCAGATCACGCACAATGTAGGCAGCAAAGCCGAGTGTTTTTGCTCCCGATTGCCGCTAAGCTACACCGAGATGGCAAATTTCCAGCGCGGCGCCGGGTACTTGGGTTTGGTGGCATTGGTCGGGTTGGCTGCAGCGAGCTGCGGCGACAACGCGGAAGTCACCGGCAACGGCGATGGGTTTGGCGGTGACGGCGCCACCGGCGGGGCGGGTGCCGAGGGAGGCTCCGGGAACGCTGGCAGCGGCGGCTTCATTACCGCAGGGAATGGCGGCGGCGGAACCGGCGGCACGGCGATGGGCCCCAGCTGCGGCGACGGCCTGATCAATCAAGCCGAAGACGTCGAGCTGTGCGACGACGGGAACACCAAGGACGGCGACGGCTGTGACAAGGACTGTCAGCTCGAAGCCGGCTGGTACTGCCCCAGCCAGGGCCTGCCCTGCGAAGCGGCCGAGTGCGGTGACGGCATCGTCGCCGGCAAGGAGGAGTGCGAAGACGGCAACCAGCCACCCGCCGACGGCGACGGCTGCGACAAGGAGTGCAAGCGCGAGTCCGGCTACGCCTGCGACACACCTGGCCAGCCCTGCCACGTGACGACCTGCGGGGACGGCAACCCCGAGGGCGACGAGCAGTGCGACGACGGGAACAACGACACCGGCGACGGCTGCACGCCGTTCTGCAAGCGCGAGCCCGACTGCTCCCAGGGCGCGTGCACGTCCGCTTGTGGCGACGGCATCCGGCTTCCCGACGGAAGCGAGGAATGCGAGGACGGAAACACCGTCGCAGGCGATGGCTGCTCGCCGGACTGCAAGATCGAGGTCGGGTTCACCTGCGATCAGGTGACCGAGAGCCCGACGGAGCTGGTCCTGCCGCTGGTGCTGCGCGATTTCAAGGACGACCACATCGACTTCGAGAACGGCAACGGCGGCGAGCAGGGCATCGTGGCGAACGATCTCGGCAGCGACGGCAAGCCCGTCTACGCCGGCGG
>JAGQIY010000132.1 GCA_020430865.1 Myxococcales bacterium | reverse complement strand
TGGGTACGCGCGTCGTGCGACGCGAAGTGTTGTTGAAGTCCCCTCGATACGCGCATTCGATGCAGCCTTTCCGCTGCAGGAAACCAGAGTTGGCTCGCTCGGGTCAACCACGAAACGGGCGTTTGCTATGGACGCGGCGCGCCGAACTCAGTCGTCCTGAACTCGCACCAGAACTCCGCGTCGACCCACGCGGAAATGTTGCCGTACCACCTGACGCGCGACTTGGCGCCGCTCTCGCTTGAGGTAGTCCAGGGCATCGAGGTGCTCCGGCCGCCCTGGCCGGGACTCGACGCGCATCAGCCAGCTGCCGTAGGCCATTTGCGCGCGGATGCGGGTCTCCCAGACGACTCCGGGTCCTGGCTCCACGCGTTCCCGTTGCGCGTCGGGGAAGTCGGCGATGTTCTGCCACCCGTCCCGCTTGTTCACGCGCCAGAACCAGGTGACTTGGCGGGTGCCGCGCGCGGTCACCGCTTCGAACTGGTTGACCTCCACCCACTGCGGGGAGGGCGCGGAGGGCGCGGTCACGCTACTCGCTGGGCTCGTAGGTTGGGGAGTCCGGCGGCGGAACGATGCCGTCTTCTGGTGTCGCTGGGTCGGGTGAGTCGGGGGGCGGGCTGGTCGGAGGCCGGGTCTCCGTGGCGTCGCTCGGGGCTGGCGCAGGCCCGGCGGAAGGCTCGGTGCTCGCAGCCGCGGTCACGCTGAGGAAGCTCGGGGTCCGCGCCGCGTTGCAGCCCGCGCCGAAGCCAGTGGCGTCGATCTCGAACTCGACGTTGCCCTTGTACTCCGTCTCGTCCCTGAGCGTCGTGGCTTCGATGCGCACGAAGCGTTTGCCTGCGCGGGCCGGAGAGCAGTAGCTGATGACGTACTCGGCCTTCACCCGGGCTTCCATCAGCCTCGCGATGCGGCTCAAGGCCGTGGGCAGCTCGCTGGTCGTCTCCGTGTCGACCGAGTCGCTGCGCCCGAGGTCGTCGGCGCGCAGGTTCTCCTGCTTGCCGAGCACGACGGCGAAGGTGTCGTGCTGTGACTTGTCGAGCGTTTCCGCGAGGCGATCTTCGGTGACCCGCCTCGCGAGGTCCGGCCCACGGGTGATCACCAGCAGGCTGCCGCGCCTCACCGGGCGTCGCACCTGCATCAGCTTCGACTCGAGCTGCTCGAGCCCCTTGACGATGGCGCCGTTGAGGTTGCGCGACGGATCCCGCGGCTCGAGGCGATTCATCCGGTCCAGCTTGACCTCGCTCACTGTTCCCGCGCGGAACTGACCCAGCGGGACCAGGTCTTCTGCTCCGTCGAAGCCGAACAGCGTCACGTCCCGGGTCTGTCGCAGGCGCGCGATGAGCTCGCTCAGCGGGCCGTTCATCTGGACGTTCTCGGCGGAGCTACCGACGTCGACGAGGACGACCGTGTGGTGATAGGCCACCTTCGACGCATCGATCAGCGTGAGACTGGCGCTCCCCGTGACGTCAGCGTCGTCCTCGAAGACGCGGAAGTTCTTCTCGCTCAGTCCAGCAACGGCTTCGCCGCCCTGATCGATGGTCACGTACGCCGCGACCTGACTCGGCGGTGCCTGACCCGTGGCGACGCTCTGCACCTCGAGCCGATTGAAGAGCGCACAGCCGGGCAACCAGCAACACACCAGGAGCCATCCGAGGCACCACAGCGCGCGCTGAGCGAGCCGATTCGACTTGTATGACGTCATTCCCACACCACCTCCGCGCCTCGCGCGTTGTTCAGCATATCCGTCATTCCATGGGCCAGGTGAGAAGGAAGCTCCGAGGTTCGGAACAGCTTCACCTCCGCGATCTCCGCGGGGTTCACCGGCGGACGATCGGGTTCACTCACTCGCGCGTGCACCACGATGGTCACCGCGTGAAACCGCAAGTCTCTGTCGGGTCGAGAGTACACGCCGGCAAGTCCTCCCAGCTCCTGGACCTGCACTCCCGCTTCCTCCGCGAGCTCCCTTCCGATGGCCTGGCGTAGCTCCTCGCCCCACTCGAGCGTGCCACCTGGGAGCGCCCACTCGCCGGTGTCGGTTCGACGTACGAGCACCCAGCGGCCGTCGGCGGTGCGGGCAGCGGCGGCGATTCCAACCACGGGGCGGCGCAAGACGTGGCGCGCTGCCTCCTTGACCACTCCCCAGACTCCCCGCGGGACTCGCAACATTCACGCATCCTTTCGCCATCGCTCGCCCCGCCCAGTGAGGCCGAGGCTCCATCGGCGGCGCAGCATGCCCCGAGCGACCGTCGATGCAAGCCCAGTTGGAGCCAGGCGAGGCGCTGGATTGCCCCGATGCCGCCGTTTTGTGCTACGCGGACCCCCCGATGCGCGGTCACGAAGCACGCGAAGAGCGCGGCGCGAGACGACGGACCTCAGCCCTGCTGTGGTCTGTCGGTTGCGCGTGCTTGGGCTTCGTGTCGCTCGGGTGTTCGCAGGCCGAACCTCCTGGTGCGGAGCCCGCCCCGAGCGCCCGTCGCGTGTTGGTGGAGACTGCCGCGAGCGCCAGCGTGGACTCCGACGGCAAGACCCACGGTCCAGTCTCCGAGAAGCTGCGCGGCACGATCGAGGACAACCTACCGTTCGAACCTACCGGCAAGCGCATCGCGAGCATCGCTTGGCGCACCTGGGTCTACACGGACACCGGTCCGAAGCGCACGCGCTTCGGCTACCTGCGCGCGGGGGCCGTGGTCGACGCGCGCGAACCAGGTATCGGCCCCAACGACGGCTGCGACGGAGGTTGGTACCGGATCAATCCGCGCGGATTCGTGTGCGTCGGCAAGGGCGCGACCCTCGACGTGGAGCACGACCCCGTGGTCGTGGCGAGCGACACCCGCCCCGTTCGCGGCCAGGGCTTCCCCTACTTGTATGCGATGAGTGGCGAGATCCCACCGCTGCTGTACTTCAAGCTGCCGACGCTGGCGCAGATGGAGAACGTCGAGGGCGACGGTGTCAAGGGGAGGGCGATGGCCTGGAAGCAGATGAGCCAGGTCAACGGCAACGCCAACCTGACTGGGCCCCTCTCCCCCCCACCATCGTGGCTTCAGGGCATCGAGCTGAAGAAGCCCTACGGCGTGACTCAGCCACTGCACTACTCGGTGCACGCCGGCAAGGCGACGCCCGACAGTGGGTTCGCCATCGCGCGGACGTTCGAACACGAAGGGCGGGCCTTCGGGCTGACCACCGAGCTCGACATCGTGGCGCTCGATCGACTGAAGCTAGTCAAGCCGAGTGAGTTCCACGGCGTGGAGTTGGGACCCAAGGACGACCTGCCGTCTGCGTTCATCGAGCGGCACTACGTCCAGCGCTACAAGAAGCCCGATGCCGGCCCGATGCAGACGGACGGAAGCTTCAAGTTCCGCGAGGGGGTGAAGCTCACTGGCAAGACCGAGGGCGCCGGTGGGCTGGCCTTCTACGAGACCACGGACGGCGGCTGGATGCCCAGCGATGGTGCACGACTGATTCCGCGCAGAACCGAGTTTCCCAGCTTCGCCAAGGGTGGCCGCAAGTGGATCGACATCAGCATCAAGTACCAGACGCTGGTCGCCTATGAGGGCCGACACCCGGTCTACGCGACGCTGGTCAGCACCGGTCGAGGTGGACTTGGCGATCCCGAGAAGGTCTTCGCCACCGTGCGCGGCACCTTCATGATCCACGCCAAGCACGTCAGCACGACGATGGACGGCGACGAGGACAAGAGCGACAGCTTCAATCTACGTGACGTGCCGTTCGTCCAGTACTTCCACAAGGGGTATGCCCTCCACGGGACTTACTGGCATGACGAGTTCGGGAAGGTGCGCAGCCACGGCTGCGTGAACCTCTCGCCCCTCGACTCGGCCTGGCTCTTCGAGTGGACCGACCCACCCGTCCCGAAGGGGTGGCACGGCGTGCTGAACATGGAGCGTGGGACCGTCGTCTACATTCATCCCTGAGATGCCCGGGTTTCGGGGGTGAGGGAGCGCTGCCTCACGCTTCAGGCGACATGCGCTTCAGGCGACAGGGCGCTTCAGGCGACAGCGCGCTTCATTGCAGAATGGGGTGGCGGCGCAGCACGCGGACCTGGTCCGGCGTGAGCCCATGGGCCGCGGCGAGGGACGGGTTGGGGCTCATCAGGTTGGTGTCGCCTTGGCCCTCCGAATCCGCGTGGAACAGCCCAAGGTAGTGTCCCAGCTCGTGCGCTAGGGTGCGCCCGCGAGACTCGGGAGTCGGAGCGAGGGCAAGCGAGCTCGTGCAGTCGACGTCCGGCAGAAACACCGCGTCCGCCGGGCCTGCACCGCCGACGACCCGTGGTGTGTAGCCGTCCAGGGCGATCGGTGGACCGAAGAAGGGATCAGCGTACTCGAGGCAACCAGCGACGACCACGCGCACTTCGTCCTCCCTCGCAGGGTGTCCCTCGACGAGGGTCGCGAGCTCTGCTGGATCACCCGCGTGGAACCGCAGGCGACCCGGCGAGCGACCGAACGTTTCCACCCCGGTCAACCGCGGCTCGACGCCCGAGTCGATCAGCTCGTCGGTCAGCGCGGCGAGCAGGCGATCGCGTTCGCCGGAGTCCGTCTCGAGAGCCGAGCCAGGAGTAACGAGCATGCGCAGAGGCAAGACGGGCGCGTCGAGCTGGGCGACTGGCTGAGCCTCGACCCGAAGACTCCCCGCTGCTCGCCGCAGCGGGTTCAGGGTTTGGCAGTCGCTCACGCCGAAGCGGACCTGGCTCGCCCGGGGAAGCACGAACACGGCGGCTTCGACCGCGACCGACCAGCGCACCTCGCAGTCGGAGCACTCCTGACCCGCGAAGCGCCGCGCGAGCTCTTCGCCGGCCGGTCCCTCTGCGGCGCTGAGCCCGAAGCACACCTCGCTGTCCGCGGTGACTCGCAGGCTGAGCCCGCTCGGCGAGTCCGGGAGCAGGACCCACGGCGTCTGCCCGTCCTCCTGGAATGCTACCTGCTCGAGCACCTGCCAGTCGCTCGTGACCTCTGGGTCGCCCTGCAGTGACCCAGAACAGGCGCAGGCGAGCGCCGAGAGCAGCAGCAGACGTCGCTTCATCGCAGGGCGGAGGC
>JAGQIY010001226.1 GCA_020430865.1 Myxococcales bacterium | reverse complement strand
TGGACGCGTCCAGCAGGATCGGCTCGAGGAAGCGCTGGGGGTCGGCGTCGCGGCGGTAGTCCGCGATGCTGGCGATGGCCTCGGGGCTCGAGTCGCTTGGCTGCCAGCGCACTCCCGGCAAGTGGCGCGAGAAGTGGAGCGCGTGCTGGCCGCTCCCGCTTGCCAGCTCCAAGACGTATGCGTCGGCTGGGAGTGTTCGCTCGAGGACTTCCAGGATGGGCCCCTTGTTTCGGTCCGCGGCTGGAGCGTGATACCTCATGCGCCAGCCATAGGCCCGGAGGAGCGCAGTCTCAAGTCTTCGGCCGTTAGCCCCCGAGAGTCTTCGTCAGCTGCTGCCAGCTCTCGGGATGGCTCGGCGCGTGCAGCAGATGCAAGCCCGCAGGACCGGAGCGCAGATGCGGCGAGATGTGGTCGAGCGCCCCGGCGCACAGCACGAAGCAGGGCGACCGATGTCGGATCGGGCGCCTCGCCTGATCTCGTGCGCGCTGATGCAGCGTCCACCACAGCGGCCACTCGTCCGTAGAGAGCCCGCAGCCGACGAACAGCAGAGGCTGCAGCATCGCGGCCTCGAGCCAGTTGCGCGGTCCCACCGCAGCACCTCGGTTCCTGGTTGCCCGCCGCATCTGACGATAGCCTCGATAGGCGCTCTCGAGTTGCTTGATGTAGACGCCGTAGGAGCGCACGCCGAGTCGGATCGAGCGGTACCGTTTCGTGTCTCCGTGAGGATACCAAACCCGGGAGCGGCCTGCTCGCCCCATGCGGGTCAAGGTGTCGTCCCCGACGACGTCGTCTCCCCCGTTCGCGATGAGGAGACTGCGATCGAAGTTCAGGCTGAGGATGTCTGTGAAGCCGAGCTCGACGAAGCGCTGGAAGAAGTCCAGATCGGCGGCTCTTCGTTCATGTGTCTCCCGCAGGAGCTGGGCGACGTCTCGCTGCAAGCGGTGCTCGACCTGGTGTGGCGCTTCACTGGGGTTCGCGAGCTCGCACAGGAACGCCTCCCAGATGCTGGTCATCCCCGATCCGCCCGTGCGGCTCAGCATGTCCAGCAGACGCTGCTTCGCTGCCTCTTCGATGCGAGCTTCCCTGGCAATGCGGTTGAGCAGCGCGAGCCACGAGTCCCGCACGCCCGCTTGCACGTTTACCCCGCTCCCTACGACGACCGCGAGCCGCCGACGACCCGACGAGTCACGTCGATTGGCGAGCTCCCCCAAGAGCTTCCAGGCATCCACCGCGGCTACGCTAGCCCAAAGCCGCTCGCCTCAGGAGGCAAATGCCAACAGGGAGACATTGAATGACCGGACGCGCGCTCAGAGGCTGAGCCGCGTCTCGACGAACGCCAGGAGCTGCGCGTCGCTGAAGGGCTTCTTCAGCCAGGGACCACCGGACTCCTCGAGGAAGCAGCCGGCCCGAGGGGAGTCGATGCTCGATGCCATCAGCGCGAGGCGGTCCAGACGCTGACCGAGCTGTGCGAGCTCGTCGAAGAGCCGCATGCCGCTCAGCTCGAGCGCGGATAGCTCACACACGATCAGATCGAAGCGCCCGGTCTCGAGCACGTTGCGGAGTCCGATCAGCGCGCTGGAGACCACGGTGACGTGGAAGTCGCACTCGAGCAGCTGTTGCAGGTGGCGACCCGTCTCGTCGTCAGGCTCGATCACCAGCAGGTGGCGTCGTCGCAGCCGAGGCGTGGATCGCGGCCCCGACTCGTCAGGCATGCGTAGCAGGCTTGGTTCGGACCAGGTCAGCGCGTGTTCCACGTTTCTCCAATCAGGTAGCCGACATCCCATAATCAATTCCTTGAGGAATTGAGCGTGGATGTCGCGAAGCTCGGCAAACCCAGGAGCACAGACGGCGAGCGGTCTT
>JAGQIY010001225.1 GCA_020430865.1 Myxococcales bacterium | reverse complement strand
TACCCCTGCAGCGCACTCAGGAGGCGCGTGCCGGGATATGCCTTGGCCTTGTTCTGCTGACCGACCCCGGTGCACAGTGGCTTGCCCGAGTCGATATCGCGCTGGGTCTCGCAGTCGCACGCACCGCTATCACACGGGTTCTCCGTGAGATCGAAGATGCAGGCGTACTGCAGGTCCGTGGCGTCGCCCGCGGTGTTCGACGTGTCGTAGTCGTTGCCGTTGAGCGGGTTGCTGTCGGGCAGCGTGGCGTTGGTGTACGGGTTGCTGCCTTGGCGCTTGAACGCGGTCTCCTCCATGAAGGGATCGGCCGGGTTCTTGAACTGATGCAGCAGCCGCGCATCATCCTTGGCGCAGCCCGTCTTGACGGCCTCGAAGTCGATCGGCTCTCCGAGGATGTCGTTCCAGCGGCCGAGCTGGGTTAGCTGAGGTGCGGTCAGGTACTTCAGCGAGCCATCGGCGGGCGGGCAGGCGCTGCCGTCGGTGATGGTTGTGCAGGTGTCGGCGGTGGTCTGGATGTCCTGCCACGGCACGCCAACGATGCCCGCGAAGAAGACCAGCGGGGCCGAAGCACCCACCCGCTCCGCAGGCTGGCGCGTGGGACGTCCCTCGTTCTTCAGATCCTTGAAGATGGGGTTTGCCACCTTCTTGGGCTCGCACTTGTTGTAGTCGACCGTGATCTCCGCCTGGCTGAGCGCCTCGACGTAGCGATCGATGGGGTACAGGAAGTCGAAGCCTGAGCGACGCTTCTGGTCCCAGCAGCGCAGGTTGGGGGTGTCGCCGCCTGCGGGTGCCCCACTGCACTCCGTCGCCTTGTCTGGGCAGCCGTCCTTCTGGCCCAGAGCGCAAGAGTAGCAGCACGCGGCGTTGGGGTCGCTCTCACACGTCGCCGTACCCCGGTACGCCAGCGCGTCACTGTCGGCGGCAATCCAGTTCTGGCCTCCGACCTGGATCGAGCAATCGTTCTCGTCGGTGAGCATGATCACCGCCAGCAGCGAGTCGGGGCGGAGGAACTCACGGCGCTGAGCGAGCAGCACCTCATCCGTTTCACCCTTGGCGACGCAGGAGTTGTTGGTGTCACCGTCGCGGCAAGGCACGCGATTCAGCGTGGCCGGCGGCGCCGGATCCACGAGGAACCGATACCACGCCTCGAGGGACGCCTCGTAACCGCAGCCGGATTCGCCAGTCGCCGCCACGTGCGCCTGGAAGTCCGTGATCAGCGTACCGGAGTCGCCAGTGCCGCCCCAGGTCAGGAAGCCGTTGTCGCCGTTCAGTCCGGGGCGCTGGGTCCCCATCAGGTGTCCCTGATCGTCTTCCTCCTGGACGCCAGCAGCGCAACCCGAGACCGTGCCGGCGCCTGCGTCGCCCAAGCTCGAGCTGATCACGCCGAGGTGGAAGTCCTTGATCGGGCGGAACTCGCGATCGAAGCCCTCGGGGCAGTCCGCTTCGGGACCGGAAGGCTGGCTCGGCGCCAGGCCACCATCCGCGTCCACACAGAACGGATTGACCAGTCGGTTCACCAGGTCAGGCACCGCCTGCTGGAGCACGACCTGCTTGTCAGCCATCGACGCGGAGTTGTCGATCATGAACAACAGGTCGATCTTGTCGACGGCGG
>JAGQIY010001224.1 GCA_020430865.1 Myxococcales bacterium | reverse complement strand
GCGGTCCCGGTCGACACTGGCTACGCTCAGACCTGTGGTGTGCCCTACGTGCCTCCGGCGCCCGTGGGCGGGGCGGGAGGTGTGCGCGGAGGCGCTGGAGCGGCGGGCAGCGCTGGAGCGGCGGGCAGCGCTGGAGCGGCGGGCAGCGCTGGAGCGGCGGGGGCAGCGGGCGTGGGCGGTGCAGGCGGGGCGAGTGGTGCAGGCGGGCTGAGTGGGAGTGGGGGCAACGGCGGGGAGACCGGGGGCGCGGCTGGGAACGGCGAGTGCGAGTACCCTTGTGAGCCTCCCCCCGTGGACATCGTGGATCGCGGCTGTGGTTGCCGTACGGTGACGCGGGGTTCCGGTGGTGCTGGCTGGTGGTTGCTCGGCCTGTTGATCGCGCTCGGCCGTCGGCGCCGCTGAGTGTGCCAGCTGTGCCAGTGGCTGCGCGGCGTGTCGCGGCCGGCCCGCAGCGCGCATGCGAGCTGGCTCCGATCCGCGGCCCAGCAGGCTGGCACCCGGCTTGCTCAGGGACCTTCGAGTGGCCCTTGCGTGCTTGGAGGATCAATGAAAACCGCGCTCCGACTGACAGCCTTGACGTGCTTGCTCGCCCCCTTGGCCAGCGCTTGCAGCGGTGGTGGGGAGTCCGTCGCTCGACGCTCCGCCGTGCTGACGCGGGCGACGAGCTGCGAGGACCTGGGCGAGCTGGTGAAGCGCGATCAAATCGCGCGGGTGCACCAGATCGCCGCAGAACTGTACCAGCCGAGCCTCGGGGTTCCTGGGAGCCGCGGAGGCGGGTTCGACGGCAACGAGTCGGGCGCGGTCGACAACGGGGGCGGGGGTACGACGGCCGATCCGGGCGCGCCCTCGGGGCACTCGGAGACCAACAACCAGGTGGCGGGTGTCGACGAAGCTGACCTGGTGAAGACCGACGGCGAGCGGCTCTGGCTGCTGCACGGTCAGGAGCTGATGGTCATCACCGCTTGGCCTCCCCAGAGCATTGGAGTCGAGCAGTCGCTGGCGATCGAGGGCTATCCCTTCGAGATGCACGTGGGGGAGGGGAAGGCGCTGGTCTACTCCAGCGCCTTCCTGGACGTCCCTTCTCGCGACGGACGCGTGACGGGCGGAGCGGGCGGAGGCCTGGTCGGTGACGATGGGGCCCCGGCCGAGGACCCGTATTACCCCACGGGAACACCGTTCACGAAGCTGACGCTCGTAGACCTCCAGGGCGCGGTACCCACGGTCGAGCGCGAGCTCTATTTCGAGGGCTCCTACACGTCGTCTCGACGCATCGGGGCGCAGGTGCGCAGCGTGATCAGTGGGGGCTTCGGCGTCGCGCCTCCCGAGCTCTACGACGTCCCCTACGGAGAGCCCGGTACGACGTCGTATCGGTTCCAGGTGAGGGCCTGGGAGCAAGCGGCAGTAGCGGCGATCCAGCGCACGTCGCTCGCAGACTGGTTGCCCCGGAGCTTCGAGGCGAACGGGGAGGCACTGGTCGACGTAACGCCCAGCTGCTCGGACTACTACGCCCCCAGCGATGGCTCCGCGAACGACGGTATCACCCGGGTGATCACACTGGACCTCGGGGGCGCGACCGCGCCGTCGGAGACCGCCGTGCTGGGGTATGCGAGCCAGGTCTACGCCAACCACGACAAGCTCATCCTCGCGCAGAACGAGTGGCGAAGCGGCTTCTGGGGCAGCTCGGAGGCGACGTCGCTCCATGTGTTCGGGCTCGACCAAGCGAGCGCCCGCTACGAGGCCTCCGGCCTGGTGCCTGGCCACCTCGACGATCAGTTCTCGATCGACGAAAGAGATGGCGTGGTGCGGGTCGCCACCACTACCTGGGGCGACGAGTGGGGAGACACCGAGAACCGCGTGCTGGCGCTACGAGCGGGCGCGGAGCACGCCCTGGACGTGGTGGGCGACACGGGGCCCATGGCGCGAGGCGAGCAGATCTTCTCAGCGCGCTTCGTCGGCGATCGTGGCTACGTGGTCACCTTCCGCCAGACCGATCCGCTGTTCGTGGTGGACCTGTCGAACCCTGAAGCTCTGAAGGTGCTTGGCGAGCTCGAGATCCCCGGCTTCAGCGACTACATGCACCCGCTCGACGACACGCACCTGGTGACCATCGGACGAAATCGAGGGGAAGATGGCATCGAGCAGGACGCCCTGGCGTTGCAGATCTTCGACGTGACCGATGCCACGGCGCCAGCCCTGACCCACAAGCACGTGTTCGCGCAAGCGGGCTGGAGCACCGCCAACTACGATCACAAGGCCTTCAGCTTCTTCCCTGAGCGGCGGCTCATGGCTTTCCCCTTCAGCGGCTACAGCGAGCGAGGCTATGAGGCCAGCCTCGAGGTCTTCGAAGTCGACGCGACTTCCGGCTTCGAGCCGCTCGGGGCGGCGGATCACGGTGACTTCATGAACTGCACCTACGACACGACCGAGCCGTGTGACGGGTACGCGGGCGAGGTGCGCCGTGGCGTATTCATCGATGACTACGTCTACTCGATCTCTGACGCTGGCATCCTGGTTCACGCCGTGAGCGACATGCAGCACCCGGTGGCGAGCCTGCCGCTGCCCCATGCCTCCGTGGACCCGTACTACTGACGTTCTGATATCCGCGGGGCAATATGGCGGCGGCGCTGGCCGAATCAGGTCGTGTTGCTGAGTTCGTCTTCCATCAACAGCACGAAGGAGCCGATCCAGTGACTCAGCGCGAACGGCAGCTCGGCACCCAGGTCCCTGGGCTGCGCTCCGTCTCGCGCTACCAGGTCCTCGCAATGGCACTGGGCGAGGCCCACCCGGCGATGGGCATCGGCGGAGCTGGTGAGCGCAGCGCGCGTCGGTCCCGGCGGGAGGTGGCGGGCGATGCGCAGCAGCATCCAAGCGCGGCTCAGGTTGAGCCCCACCAGGTGTGCCAGCTTGCCGTCGCTCGGGTCGGGGCATCCGACCGGCTCGGGCAGATCCGTGTGGAAGTAATGGTCGGCGAAAGCGGAGAACTCGGCGGCGTCCAGCGCTCGAGTGAGGACGTCCGCCGCCGCCAGACTCGGCGACAGGAAGTCGTTTCCGGACGGTTCGAGGTGCAGGGGCGGGGCGCGATCGGCGCCGAAGTGACGTCTGGCGAGCCGGACGGCGCGCTCGTGGAAATCGCGACCGTAGCGATGGGTGGAGCCTTGCGCCCAGTCCAGGAGCAGCGCGAGCGCGAACGCGCTCTGGCCGTGTTCGCCGCTGCGAATCGGGTACGGCAGCCCCTCCAGCCAGCCGAGCAGTCGCGTCGCGCAGAGCTCCTCGAGGGCCGCGCAGGCTGACCTCGCCGCTCGCAGGCTCGGGGCGGCCTCCAGCGAGCGGCACAGGCGCAGCGCCCACGCCCAGCCGTATGGCCGCTCGAAGCGCGGGTGGTCCCGCAGGAAGACGTACTCTGCCTGGAGCTTCTCGGTCTCCAGTGCCTCGAGCAGCGCGGCTTCGGCCGTCTGCCGGGTGCCACGAGTCAGCTGCCAGCGGGGCTGGGACGCAGGCTGACGTCCCAGCAGCTCGCTGAGCAGCCAGTGGGAATGAACCGCGGAGTGCCAGTCGTAGCAGCCGTAGAACGCCGGGTGGATGGATCTGGGGGTGAGAGGTGCGCTGCGCGTCAGCGGACGGGGTGTCGGGCCGTGGGCGTCGTAGCAATGGGGTGATTCCGTGCGGATCACCGTCAAGGCAAGCGTGGCCAGGCGTTCAGCCAGGCTCTGCGACACCGCTCGCCTCCGCCACGACCACCGCCGTGTCCAGCACGTAGGCGGCACGCCGGCTGTCTCCGCCCGAGAGGTAGGGCGCCCGGCTCAGCCGGAGCGCACGAAGCCCGTGTGCCGGGAGCACACGCGCGCATAGATCAAGAGCGCAGCTCGACCACTCGCTGCCAGCGACGTCCAACGCCTCGAGGGGGTCCAGCGTCTTCGCGCCCGCATAGAACATGGGTTCATACGGCAGCGGGACGGAGAGGAGGAGCCGACCTCCGGGTGCCAGCAAGGCGCGCATCGCTCTCAGGAGCGAAGCAGGCTTCGGACTCCGGTCCAGCACGTTGAAGCAGCTGATCAGCTGAAACGGTGCACCGGGCAGCGCCTCCCGGGCTTCCGCGAGGTCGATACGTAGGCACTCGAAGCCGAGCTTGCGCAACCTGCGCGCCATCCCCCAAGAGCGCTCGGTCGTGACCAGCCTGTCGCACCAGGGCACCAGGGCGCGGGTGACGTCGCCGGAACCTGCGCCGACGTCGAGCGCCGAGGTCAACCTGCTGTCGGGTTGGAGATGGAGCAACGTGCCGATCTGAGCTCGGCTGAGCAGGAACATCGGGTACATGTCGAGGAGCGCGTTGGCATCGAAGTCGGAGACGTACTCTCGCAGCGTGCGCTGGAGCAACGTCCTGAACGAGCCGCGGCGCTTCGTCTTCAGGGCGCCGAGCCACGCCGCGGTCTCTTCGTCGAGCCGCAGCTCGCAGCCCTCGACTCCGTCCGCGAGCGCTTCCTCATGGATCGTGTAGTCGACGCTGAGGCCCGGCGGCAGCAGCACCTCGGTTCCGTCGATCACCAGCTGGGGAGCGGCCGTTCTCTGAGCTTCCATGCGATGCGGGTCGCCAGGGTCATGATGGCTTGCTGGGGATTCACTCCCAGGCTACTCGGGACGATCCCACCGTCGACGACGTAGAGCTCGTCGAGCTCCCAGGCGCGGCCATCGGGATCCACCACCGAGTGCTCGGGTGTCACGCCCATGCGCGTGGTGCCCAGGGGGTGTTGCGAGGAGCACTCGTAGCGCTTCGCAGGAATGCGCCGGAAGTCGATCTTGCGCAGGTCATCCATGCTGGATACTGGTGCCATTCCCAGGACTGGCAGGTAGACCTCGCGGGCGCCAGCCGCGAAGTAGGTCTCCGCCATCACGCGCGTGATGGTGTACATCGCGTCGCGGTCGCGAGCGCTCATGCGGTAGGTGCTGAAGGCCTTGCCCAGCAGGTGATGTAGCCGACCCCCGGGATCGTCGTGGATCATCCCGCCGAAGATCGAGAGGTTGGGGATCCCCTCGGCCTTGGCGATGTGCTCTCGCCCGATCCCCTTCATGGTCGCGGCGAGCACGCCCGGGGGGACGTAGAGCGCCGTCAGCGTGATGCGCTGGTCTTCGTAGGCGTCCGCGAAGGCGCTCTGGAGGGCGCCCTTCCAGCCCTCCAGCTTGCGATCGAAGCGCGCCATCATGCGGAAGCCGGGGTGGACCGTCATGTTGCGCCCCACCTGACCGCTCTGCTTTCCGACGCCGAAGCGCTTCAGCAGGCCGGGCGTGTTGTAGGCGCCGGCTGCCATCACCACGCGCTTGGCGTGAATCCGGAACGCTCCGCCGGGCCGACGCAGGCCCGGAGCGTTGTAGATCCGGCCCTCGACGCCGGCCGCCCTCGCGCCCTTCGTGATCAGAGAATCTACGCGGAAATCTGAGAAGACGCGCGCGCCAGCGGCGAGCGCGCGGGGAATGTAGGCGATGTCCACGCTCATCTTTGCGCCGTGCGGGCAGCCGAAGTTGCAGCGCCCGCAGCCGTTGCAGTCCTTCGTGTTGCGGTGCATTGGCTTCAGCTCGTAGCCCATGCGCTCTGCGCCTCGCGCGAACACGTTCGTCGACTCCGAGCGCATCTCGAGGGGTACCCTCTCGATGTGCGTGGCTGCCTCGACGGCCTGATAGGCTGGCTCCAGCTCCTCCTCGCTGAACATGTGCAAGCCCTGCTGGTCGCGCCAGTTCTTGAGGATGAAGCCAGGGATGCGGAAACACACGCCGCCGGTGAGCACCGAGGAACCACCCACGCAACGACCCATCGTCATGTTCACCATGGGGGATTCGTCCAGGCCCACGACGAAGGTCAGACCACCATCACGGAACAGGTGACGAAGGGTCTCGCTGGGACGCATCGCGCCATATTGCTCGGGTCGGAAGTAGCCGCCCTCCTCGACGACGATCACGTCCTGCCCGGCCTCGGCCAGCTCGCAGGCTACTGCTGCTCCGCTGGCCCCAGAGCCCACGATCACGACGTCGCAGCCAAGCTCTACATCATCCTCGAGGAAACGGCCCTGGGTGATCGGGTTGCTACCTCCGTCGGATTTCTTCAGTCGTCGCTTGGCGCGTGAACCGACGCTCACCAGCTCGTTCATGGCTGCTCTCCCCCCCGAACCCCCTGCAACAACGACTCAGGCGTCGCCAGCATGCAGCGACCATCGAAGCCGATGCTCGCCGCTGCGTCGGGGTGTTCGTAGTAGATGATGCAGAGCATGGCCTTCACCGCCAGCAGCAGTCCCGACGCGAAGCTGGTCTCCACCTTGCTCAGGGCCTTCGCGCGGCGCTCCAAGTCCATGCTGCGCAGCGGGGTGAAGCTCAGGCTGAGCAACGGTCCGAGGACGCCAAGGGCGAACAGCCCGAGCAGGTAGGAACTCCGGGCGTCTGCGCCGATCCGCTCGAGGAAGTCGTCCAGTTCGCGTCCGAGCCAGGTCAAGCGCTGCCTGGGGGGCGGCCCGCTCTCCGCAGCGAACAGGCACTCCGCGACGGCCAGGGCGGCCGCAATGGCGCGAGGCCGGTGGAGATCGCTGGGAGGGGCCAGGTCTATCTCGGGGACGCCTTGGGCGCTCAGCGCCAGGGTATCCGCGTCCAGCAGGCTGGGGTCGGGCTCGGTCACGGTCCGGAGGTTGCCCCGGCTCCTGGCGCTTCACAAGGGCGGTCGAGACGGGCGGCCGGATTGCACGGGGGGAGCGGCGTACCCTGTGCGTGATCAGCGGGCCGAGTCCTCCCGGCCCGCCGCGTCAGTTCGGTGGTGGGATGCTGGTTCGTCGATCGCCTTCAGCACCGGACTCGCTCGGGGCGCCACGGTCGCTCTGCTGGGACAACACGTCCCGCAGCACGCTGCGCATCAGAGCGTCCATCGAGGCCTGACCGGTCTTGCGCAGCAGCCCACGCACCTGGCTCTTCAATGTGTTCTCGCTGATGCGGAAGCGCGCGAGGAGCTCGCTGCGCCGCACGCCCTCGAGACCCGCCGCCACGAGCGCGTGCTCCCGGGTCGTCAGTTCGTAGTCCTGCCCGAAGCGCGACAGGTAACCATCGAGCTCCTTGCGTTCCACGGGGCCGAAGCTCCGGGCGTGACGAATGAACCGCTCGACGTCGATCGCCTGCAGCGGGGCGACCAAGCAGCGCGCCCGCAGCGGATGGGCGAGGTTGATGAGGGTCGGACGATCCTCGGGCACGACCACCAGCAGGGGTAGCAAGGGCCAATCCGCGCGGATACGCACTAGAGCATCTTCGATCTCGGGCACGCTCAAGTCGACGATCAGACCCTGGACCGGCGTCGTATCGAGGTGATGGAGCGTCAGCTCGAGGCTCGTCAGGCAGACGACCTTTTCTAGGATGCGGGAGCCAGCCACGAGGCGGTGCCCGGCGCCGTTGGGGGCAGGTTCGAGGGGGAGCCCTGCGGGCGTGGCAGCATGGAGGAACAGAATTCCCACGCACAAAACCTACGAAACCCGTGGGTGATGGCAAGGTCAGAGCGGAGCCGAGCTGGAAAAAACCGCGCTGAGCCGAGAAATGGTGGAAACTGCCGACTCCACGTCATCCAGTGTCGCGCAAGGGTGAGGTGACACCCTCATGCCCCCTCCAGGGCGGAAATCGACGTCGATGCCAGCCTGGCTGAGTTGGCCCACGAGCCGTTGCTGCGCGGAAACTTCGAGGCGCTGAAACGCGAGGGTCACCGTCCCACCCCGGCCGCTAGGGGAGCGCGGCGTGGCGACCGCCAAGCCGCAGTCGTCCGCTACCTCGAGCAGCGCCTGGGTGAGCCGTAGACTCGAGGCGTGCAGACGCTCCACCCCATGACGGAGCACGAAGCGCAGTCCAGCGCGCGCCCCGAAGATGGGTTCGACCGCAGGCGTGCCTTGTTGAAAGCGACGGGCCCCGGCAGCCGGTCGATACACCTCGGAGAACTGCGGAAATCCTGCGTCGCCGAGCCAACCCGGTGCAGCTGGCGAGAGCGTGACAGCCAGTCGGGGATCCACGTACAGGAATGCCAAGCCCATGCTCGCAGCACACAGCCACTTGTGGTTTCCGGCGACCAGGACGTCGGGGCGGCGCGCGGGATCCGCCAGGCTCAGCGGCACGACGCCTACGCCCTGGTAGGCGTCCACGATGCACAGCGCACCGACTTCCCGGCAACGCTGGCAGAGCGCGTCGAGATCGATCAGGGCGCCGGTGTAGGGAGCGACCCAGGGCACGATCACCGCTGCCGTGCGCTCATCGATGGGCAACGTCTCCACGCTGCGTTCCCCCGTCGCCGGCAGTCGCTGCTCGACGAGCTCCGGCTCGAAGCCACGCGGCGCCTGGGCTTGCCAGAGGAAGCGTGTGGAGGGGAAGTTCTGTGCGCTGATCAGCAGGCGGCGTCGGTTGACGCTGGGCTGCAGCGCCAGCGCGATCTGAGCGAGGGCCGCGGTCGCGCTGGGACACAGCGCGATGTCATCCGGGAGCGCGTCCACGAGCTGCGCCAGATCGCCTCGCATCGCCTCGATCGCCCTGAGCTGCGCAGGGATCCCTGCGGTGCGCTGGAGGAGTAGCTCGCGGTACTCCTCCAGGTCCTCCAGAGCGGCGCGCGGCATCGGGCCGAGCGCGTGGGTCGCAAGGTAGTTGCGCTGCTCGAGAATGGGGAACTCGCCCCGCGCGCGCTGGAGGTCGACGTCTTCGGGCATGGCCGAGCGCTAGCCAAACGTCAGACGATACATCTCCGCAAAGAAACGCCGCGAGGCGTTTGCGATGTGCTCGGCGCCAGCGAGCGCGGCGTCCTCGGGCTCTCCCTCGGGGATCAGCGCGGCGATTTCCGCGGAGTCGTCGGCGTGGTCCACCTCGAGCACCGTGTGCAGATCCAGCCACTCCAGGGTGTTGCCTGCCACCTGCTTCTGTCGCGCGAACTGCTCGGCCACGAAGGTGTCCACCTGTTTGCCGAAGACCTCCACCAGCAGCGACGCGCCAATGCCGAACCAGGGGTCCGCCGAGACGTACTCCAGTTCCAGAGCGTCGGAGAGGGCACGGGCCGGCGCGAGGGGCTCGGAGACGTCGGGGCGGTGAGGCTCCAGCCCGTCGATCAAGCGCGCGAACAGGGCCTTGTGTGCCTGGGCGAAGTCGCCGCCACCGAGCTCGTCGTGCAGCTGCTTGGCCAGCAGCGCCCGGATCGCGTCTCCGGGCGCGCGCGCCACCAACGCAGCGAGTCGACGGGGGAACTCCTGCACGATGGCGACGTCGAAGTTCTTCATCAGCAGCCAGAGCCGCTCGAGGTTCACCGGCTCGCGCGCCATGCGGCGGAAATAGGGCAGGTGCGTCAGGGAGTGTCGCTCGAAGCGCTCGACCAGCTCGGACACGCGCTCTCGGTGTTTTGCCGCCTTGATACGCCTCTCGCTCGCGCGATCCACGCCGTAGGCGAGCGGGGAGAAGTAGACGGTCGAGCGTGCGGTGTTCTGTTCCTCGCGGAAGGAGACGTAGCTGACGAGGCCCTGGAGGTCCTCCAGCGGCTTGGGGGCCAGGCCGCGGACGGCAGCCTCGAGCGACGTGGTGGGCAAGTCGAAGTCGGCGTTGAAGGCCAGGAGCCTGGCGAGCGCCTGAGCGTCGCCGTCCACGTAGCTCTCCAGGGGGAAGTACAGGGTAGCGCTGGTCGGCTGGTTGCGAGCGCTCGGAGTGAAGGCGAAGCTGCTCACGACGGGCCGGGCGAGGTAGGGACCTGCGCCGACGCCAAGGGAGCGCAGGGCTTGCTTGACGCTCTCCGGACGGTAGTTGCGCGCGCTGCGGAACAGCACGTCCAGGTGTTCGGCCGTGACCTCGTGGTGGCGCAGGTAGAGCTTCACACGCGCGTTCGGCGAGCTGTCGAGATCGATGGAGAAGTAGGCGAGCTGGTCCTTCGGTGGGCAACGGCGGGTGGTAGCGTCGGCCATCACCGGCCAGGCATCAGCGAAGCCGATGCGCTGCAGAGCCTCTTCAGTCAGGGCGCTGGCGAGCTCCGGACCCCAGCTGGAGAGGTCGCAGTAGACCTTGACGCTGGGCTTCTCGCGCTCGGGGTGAAACTCGAGCGCGTGCCAGATGCCGAAGCGCCCAGCTGGAGCGCTCCCTTCGGGAGACCTGGCGTCCAGGAACAGCTCTTCCAGGAGCTCACAGCGCTGAGTGTCGAAGCCCCAGCGCCGACCGATGCGCTGAGTCATCGCGCGTCCTGCGGAGGCCTGAGCAGCGCGAGTCGGCTCGCTGCCCTGGGCCTCGACCAGAATGCGCAGAACGTTGCCGCGAGGAGAAAGTGCGATGGACGGTTCGAAGGGCGAGTGGTCGGAGCAGACGTCCGATTCCCAGCGCGGTACCGCGGGGATCGGCTGTTCTCCCCAACCCTCCGTCAACAACTCGAAGGCTTCGATGACCTCGCCCAAGCGAGCTTCGAGGCCCGCTGCGGCGCAGAGCGGGCTGAGCACGTCGCGGCCCAGCAGATTCCACGAACGATTGTCCAGGGCGCTGCGCTGCGCCTGGGAGAGGGGTGTCGACATGGCGAGTCCTTCAGGTGAGGGGTTAACTGAGCATCACTCGACGCAGCTCCGTGGCGAGGCGGCCGCTATCGAAGTTCTTCTGAATCCAGCCGTCGGCGCCGACGGCGCGAGCTCGCTCGCGCAAGGACTCCAGATCCGCCGCGGAGTGCAGCACGAGCCGGGTGGTCTTCTGCGTCACCTTGCGCAGCAGACCAAGCAGCCGATCCCCCGAGAGCGCGGGGATGTGCACGTCGAGCAGCACGACGTCGGGGCCGAAAGCGCGCACCAGGTTGGATGCCCCGATGGGCTCCGAGGTGGTAGCGACCTCGAAGCCCTCCGAGCGCAGCATCGACTCGATCAGCCTCAGCTGTCGCTCGTCGTCGTCTATCACGAACACGCGGGGCGCGTCGCTTTGGCGGCTAGGATTGGGCATGGCTGCGACCACTGATATATTTCCGTATGGTTTTGACTAGAAGCTCTCGGTCGACGGGCTTGGTCAGGTAGTCGAGGCAGCCGGCCTCCAACGCGTGCTGGCGGTCCTCCGGAGAAGCGTGAGCGGTGAGCGCAACGACGGGTATGTCCTTTGCGTCTGCGCTCTCCTTGATCTTGCGGGTGACCTCCCAGCCGTCCATGCCTGGGAGCGAGAGGTCCATCAGCACCAGGTCAGGCTTCTGGGCGAGCGTCATCTCGAGGCCCGTGCGTCCGTCTTCCGCTTCGAGCAGGTGCGCGACTCCGGTCAGGTAGCGCCGCACGATCTCGCGATTCTGCGCGATATCCTCGACATAGAGCACGCAAGGCAGCGCTTCGGCTCCTTCGTCTCGGCGCTGGATCACGGCGCGCTTGACCTGCTCCACGACCCGATCGACGGACACGCCATTCTTAGCGATGATGTGCGCGAAGCCGTCTCTGAGCGCGGCTTGTTCGGTGGGGGTGAGGACCTTTCCCGTGAGCACGATCACCGGCGTGGTCGAGCCGTCCTTGCGCATGCGTCGCAAGACCTCGAAGCCATCCAGTTCGGGCATCATCAGGTCCAGGATCACCAGCGTGGGGGGAGAGGCCGCGATGCGGTCCAGCGCCTCTCGCCCAGACGCGGCGGTGTGAACACGCATGCCTTCGCCCGACAGCCTGCGGCTGATCAGCTCTCGGGTATCCTGATCGTCGTCAACGACCAGGATCTCACCCGTCGGGCGCACCACCCGACGCACGGCCTGGCTGAGGCGCTCGGGCTCGACGGGCTTGACCAGGTAGTCGCACGCGCCGAGGGCGAAGCCGCGTTTGCGCTGCTCTTCGACGCTCACGATCACCACCGGGATGCTCGCCAGCGTCTCATCCTCGTTGAGCGCCGCCATCACCGTCCAGCCGTCCATCCGCGGCAGATGGATGTCCAAGACCAGCACCGACGGCTTGAGGTGGCGCACCAACTGGATACCCTCGACGCCGTCGTTCGCCGTATACACGCGGAAACCTTCGCCTTCGAGCTGTCCGCGCAGCAGCTGTCGCACGAGCGGATCGTCGTCGATGATCAGGACCGAGGTGGCGTTGGGGTCGAGCTCTTCGGCAGCTGGCTCGGAGGGCTTCAAGCCACCTTCGCTCACGATGTTCCCAGGCAGCTCTACCAAAAAGCAGCTGCCGCGCCCTTGGGTGCTCGTGACGCTGACCGAACCTCCCAGCAGCCGCGAGAGCTCGCGGACGATCGCCAAGCCGAGCCCGGTCCCTCCCGCGGTGCGCCGGCTCGAGCCGTCGACCTGACGGAACTTCTCGAAGATGTGCGGTAGGTCTTCCTCACGGATCCCGACGCCGGTGTCTTCCACCGAGAGCATCAGCCCTCCAGAGCGGACCTGCAGCTTGAGCAAGATCTCACCCACCTCGGTGAACTTCGCCGCGTTGCTCAGCAGGTTCAGCATGATCTGGCGCAGCTTCAAGCTGTCAGACTGCAGCGTGGCAGCGCGCGGATCGATCTCGCATTTGAGGTCGACATCTTTACCCTTCAAGAGCTCGGATACCGTGCGGCAACACTCCCCGACGAGCTCGTAGGTGTCCACCGCCTCCGTGATCACCTCGGCGTGTCCGGACTCGATCTTCGACAGGTCGAGGATGTCGTTGATGAGCGCCAGCAGCGTCCTCGCGTTGGACTTGATGGTGCTGAGATCGCGACGACCGTGGATGGTGAGACGATCGCCCTCCTCGCGAGCGAGCAGGTCGCAATAGCCAATGATGCCGTTCAGCGGTGTGCGGATCTCATGAGAGAAGTTCGCCAGGAACTCGCTCTTCAGCCGAGCGGCGTTCTCCGCCTCCCGGGCGTGGGCCTCTGCCTTGAGCTTCGAGTGCGCAAGATCCGCGGTGAGGCGGTCGAGGTCCTCGTTCTGCTGGCGGATGATCTCCATGTGCAGCGCTCGCTGCTGGTAGCTGGCGAGGGCCTTCTGGGCGAGCTGGCTCTTGGCGGAGACCTCGGCCTTGAGGGTCTTGTTCTCGCTCTCGAGCTCGCTCACGCGCTGTAGCAGCGCCGTCTTGTCGATGTTGGAGTCAGCCATCGGAACCAAACGCCAGGGTGGTGAGCGTGGTGTTGATGTGGAAGCCGCAGTACAGCTCGAAGTGACAGTTCATCCCTGCGGAGGGCGGGGCGGCTGCGAATGACTTGGAAAGCGCGTCGACTTCGTCTCGCGCCTGCGCGATCAGGTAGCGACCCGAGCAGTGGAACAGCAGCGCCGCTCGAGGGTTCTTCACCCGCGCCGGCAGCTCTTCCTGGAAGAACCGGCTCGTCGCCTCGGGCATCGAGCCGAGCTGCATCAGCTCGAGCTCGGTGTCGTCCTCCAGGTAGTTCGCAAACAGGATCGAGCCGTCGGGCAAGGGCATCCAGGGGGAGCGGATGAAGTACTCGCGCCCCACCTTGAGCGCGACAGTGGTGTCCGCGAAGCCCTTGGGCTTGCCGAACTCCAGATCGTCCACACCGACGCCAAGTAGCTCTGCGTAGCGCTGTGCAGCAGGCTTGCCATCGATCTCCAGCGCTCGCTTCCCGGTCTCGTCGGTGCGCGTGATGATCAAGCGTTGTCCAGTGGGTGTGTACGCGTGGGAACGCAGCGCGCCCCAGGGCGCGTGCGTGTGAAACATGACGACGAGCGCGGAGTTGGTCGTCACCTTGTCATCGGCGTGGATGACGGCGCTCCCATCGATGGGGTGTTGATCGTTGGCGCCGCCTCCGACCAGGACGGTGCCCTGGTTCTTCGACAGGATGCCGAGCAGCAGCTCTTCCTTCTTCTGCTGGAAGCCGTCGTCCACCACCATGCCCACGTATCGCCGCAGGTCGAGATCGGCCTGCCGAACGCCGAGCTCCTGGCACGCGGTCTTCGCCGCGGTCTCGCCTGCGTGTAGCGCGTTCTCCTTCAGTGACTCACCAAGACCGATGCCGACCTCGAAGTCGCCAGAGAACGCAGCGAGCACCACGCTCCCCTGGTGAATCCCCTCGCGATCGATCTCGCCCCCGGTGGTCATTCCCACCAATCGCGTGCCCTGGGGCAGCTTGGCGCGCAGCGCCTTGTTGAACGCGAGCTGGTCGACGGAGCGTGTCGCGAAGAAGCAAACCAGCTTGGGGTCCTGCCCCTGGAGCTGTGAGAGCAGGTGCTCTGCCGCCTCGCTCGGTTCGAGCTGGGTGGTTCGAACCGACTCTAGTGATACCGATGCCATGGGGTCGGGTTTCCTCTTTGGGGCTCAATGGGCGTCACCACCAGGACCTAGCATCAGTCAGCAGATGCTAGAGGTGGCTACCCGGGTGGTTCTGGTGACAGGTGGACGTGCAGCTATCGAAGGACTCGGTGTCGCCGCCCACGTACATGCTCTGGATCGGGCCGAACGCCGCCACGTGGCTGTCCGGATAGGAGTCGTGACAGGAGAGACAGGCGGATTTGCTGACCCGCTGGATGCTGCTCTTTTCCTTGTGGCAAGTCGAGCAGTCGTTCTTGGGGCGGTCGAAGCGCTCGGAGCGCGAGTGGATGAAGTGAGTGCGCACGTAGACGGGGCCCTCGAGCTCGAAGCCCAGCGGCACGTGACAGCCATTGCACGCAGCGCGGTCGGCGTTGGCGTGAAGCACCCTGGTGAGCTTCCCTGCACCCTCATGGCAGCTGTTGCACGAGCCTGTTGGCAACGAAGCCTCCGTGTGTTCGGAGGAGCCCACCTGGATCTCTCGCGTGACCGAGCGGGGGATGTCTTGGCCCATGAACGTTCGTCGGGCCTTCATCGTGATGCGATAGGTGCCAGGCTTGGCGTCAGCCGGGACGTGGAACGTGATCTGATCACTGACGGGTGTCGCCCAGGCGCCACTATCCGGGAAGAAGGCGCCGCCGAACAGCACGTGGGCCGGAGGGAAGAGCTGCGCCTCGGCGTACAGGCCGTCGCGATCCTCGGTCCCCAAGAGCAAGGTGTCCGAAGGAACCAGGAACTGTTCCAGCGGAGCAACGGTGCGAATGGGTTGGATGTCCTGAGCTGGCCCGATCATCTGAATCGCCATCATTCGCTCGCGATGCTTGCGGCGATAGTACGTGGTCGTCGGATCGAAGAACGCGTTGTAGTACTGGATCCCGGTGGGGTTCGGACCGAATACGACATCGGCATAACTAGGCAATGACCCCTCGGGGTGAAGCCGGTTACCCGAGCCATCCACCAGCGTCAGGGTGACTGGAACGTCGTCGCCTGGCTGGAAGACGCCGCTCGTCGGTTCGTCAATATCCATGAGGATATCAAAGTTGTAGTCATATCCAGGATCCTCGACCTGCTCCACGTCGACGCGCCAGACGGAGGGCAACTCGGACCAGATCAGCTCGAGCTGTGTGGTCCGCGTGGCGAAGCGCCGGACCTGGTGATTCCACGCGCTGTGTCGCAGCTCGACCAGACCCTCTTCTTGGAACATGGACGCGCCGCTGCAGTCTTCCTTGCTCGCGCAGTCCTTGGTCCACTGGATGGCCCGAGTACGCCGAACGAAGAAGGTGTCGAGGGGGGAACGATGGGAGTCCGCGCCGAGGTTCAGGATCCAGGGCAGCGCGGTGGCATGTCCATGATCGTCGAGCTGTCGCACCACCATCACGCTCGGTCGCTGCATCCAGCGAGCGCCGGTGAAGAAGCGACGACGGGTGAAGGTGCCATCCGGGTTCCCCAGGCCCACGAAGTCCTGATCGTCGAGCTCCACGCCGCGCCAATCTAGCCCAGACAACGGGCCGCGATCTGCCAACCCGGAGACGCCCTCGTCCGTGGTGGCGTCGATCGCGCCTCTCAGGTCCAGCTGTTCGATGAAGAACTTCTGGCCGGCGCGTACACGAAGCGTCGGGCCGGCACCATTCTCGAACTCGAGCGCGAGTCCCAGTGGGGTGGAGGTGCTGGTGGATCCGGTGGTGTCGATGTCCGAGCCGATCTGCCACTCGCCTTGAGTCGACGCGGTGGTTTCTGGAGCCGGCTCGTCCACTGGGCTGGCGCAACCGGCCACCGCTCCTATAACCGATGCCAGGGCGGTGAGGCGCAGGCCTCTCACGGGATCTCCTACCTGGCGCGCCCAGCGTCGAGTACGGCCAGTGCGAACAGTCACTCGCTGCGTTTCGGTCATGAAACAGCTCCCTGTCAATGTTGGAGATCCGGTGGGGGATGTGGAGCGCACGTTCGCCTCTCTCAGCGCACCGAACGGGTTGCTGCGAAGCAGAAAGTACGTCGAAACAGCGCGCACATCGCCGCGCCTAGCGGTAGCGATGTGCGGCGCCTGGTGTGTGCGTGGTACCTCTCTCAGAGAGCCGTGGTCGCCCCCGAAGTCCGCGCTTCGTGTTGCTGCGAAGGAACGAACTCGACCACGACTTCACCCAGCATCACCATGCGCGACTCCAAGTGCCGTGTAAACTATCCTTGAGGGTGTACCCTGAAGGATGAATGGAAGCCTACGATGACCACCCACAGCGTCGCTCGGTTTCCTGGCTGTCGCTCCTCACCCCAATCCGAACCCCACGGCGCCGTGCTGCTGGGCGTGCTGGTGGCCGTGCTGCCGTCAACGATTGGTGCCCCGGGGAAGGCAGCGTCGTCGGGGAAGGCAGCGTCCTCTCGCGCGGTGCTCGACTCGATGTGTGCCCTCGGAGTGAACCGCCCGGAAACTCGGCGGCCGTCTGGCCCTCGGCAGCTCACCAAGGGAGAGGTTCGGCGCTGAGCCGTCGTGCTGGGCGCCCCGCGCGCTCGAAGGGTGTCGAGAGATGGTGGATGATAGACGTGCGGAAATCTTGTCGGGAGCGCGAGCGTCGGCTTGGTACGAGCCCGAGGCGCTCGAACGCTTGCGGTTGGGGAATTCGGCCGAGTCGGTAGCGTAGGTTGCGGTTGACTTTGGACCGAGGCGGATGGGAATGAACCGGGGGACGAGAATGCAGTCAGGATGAACAGCAAGAAGGGATTCGTGATCGTCGAGGACGACGAGGTTTGGGTGCGCTTGGCGTGTCACGCGCTGCGGCCGTTCGCTCCCGTCGAGAGCGCCGGGGACCTGGCGTCTGGTCGCTTGCTGTTGGACGGCGGCGCGGCGCCTGCGGGCGTCCTCCTGGATCTGGAGCTGCCCGATGGGTCGGGCTTCCAGCTCTTGCGAGAGCTGCGGGACCGTGGCTTCGGAGCACCCGCACTGATCCTGACGAGCCACACGCGGGCTGAGTTCTTGCGCGAGGCGGGGAGGCTGGGCGCCGAGTTCGTGGTCAAGCCGCCCGAGCACGAGTTCCTGGAGCAGTTCGCGAGACGCTGCATCTCGTTCCACTGGACGGGGGACGAGCGCATCGGCTGGCTCGTCGACGAGCTTGCGCGGTCGGAGCAGCTCTCGCCCCGAGAGGTCGAGATCATCGCTGCGAGCGTGGCCGGGATCCCACGGGAGCTGATGGCGCAGGAGCTGGGGATCTCCGTCAACACGCTCAAGTCGCAGATCCGCCGGCTGCTGCTCAAGTGCCGTGCCGGGACCCTGGATGAGCTGGCCCGGAATCTACTCACGCGCGCCCTGGCGGGCTCGGACCTGGGACCACATCGCGGCGAGTAGCGCACAAACCGCCAGCGGGCGACTCGCGTCGCCCGCTGGGGTGGTCCGCGTGGCGGACCGTTCCATGGACTGAATCCGTGTGGATACGTCTCTGACGGTGGCGATCAGCCCAGGTTCTTCGCCGCGAAGTCCCAGTTCGCCAAGCTGGAGAGGAAGGTCTCGATGTATTTGGGGCGCGCGTTTCGATAGTCGACGTAGTAGGCGTGCTCCCACACGTCGATGGTCAACAGCGGCGTCACGCCGGCTTTGGTGAGGGGCGTCTCCGCGTTTGGAGTCTTCATCACCGAGAGCTTGTTGCCCTCCTTGACCAGCCAAGCCCAACCCGAGCCGAACTG
>JAGQIY010000131.1 GCA_020430865.1 Myxococcales bacterium | reverse complement strand
GGTCGACGCGCTCCGGAGTCTTGTGGCTGGCGATCTCCAGCTCCAGCACGCGCTTCACCTCACGCAGGCGCGCGACCCGCGCGTGGGCACGACCAAGGGAGTAGCCGAGCTCCACCGATCGCACACGCAAGCTGAGGTACAGCACGAAGGCGCTCGTGGCAGCCGTCACCGCCAGGAGCCACAAGATCAGGAAGGGTCGCGCACTGCGTTTCATGTATATATCCGCGAGGAACTATGTCAGACCTACCGCTGGGTTCAGTCTTCGCTCGCGCCCTCCTCTGAATCGAAGCCAAGCTCCGGCTCGCTTTCGTCGACGCGGCGCGCCACTCGCAGCTTCGCGCTGCGGGCGCGCGGGTTCTGCGAGCGCTCCTCTTCACTTGGCAACATGGGCTTCTTGGTCAGCCGCTCCCAGCGCTCTCGCTGCATGAACGCCCGCTTGACGATGCGGTCCTCGAGGGAGTGGAAGGAGATGAATGCGGCGAGCCCCCCGGGCTTCACCACCCGCGCCGCTATCTCCATCAGGCTCTTCAGCTGTCCAAGCTCGTCGTTCACCGCGATGCGCAGCGCCTGGAAGGTCTTGGTCGCAGGGTCCACGCCGCCGACGCGCCGCGGCCCCACGGCGCGCACGACCGCACGACGCAGGTCCGCGGTGGTCTCCAGCTCCCCCGCCTGCTCTGCCTGCTTGATGCAACGGGCGACCCGCCGCGAGCGCCGCTCCTCGCCCAGCTGGTAGATGACATCCGCGAGCTCGTCTTGGCTGAGGCTCTCGATCAGCTCGAGCGCCGTGGCCCCGCGGGACTGATCCATGCGCATGTCGAGCGGCCCGGTGAAGCGGAAGCTCATGCCCCGCTCCCCGTCGTCGAGCTGGAACGAGCTGATTCCCAGATCAGCGACCAGACCATCCACCTGGCCGATCCCGGCTTGCTCCAGCCAGGCCTCGATGCCCTCGAAGTCGGTGTGCACCACCGTCGCACGCTCGCCGAACTCGGCCAGGCGCTCCTTGGCGCGCCCCACCGCGTCGCGATCGCGATCGCAAGCGACCACGCGGCTGAGCGGGCCCGCCTCGAGCAGCGCCGCGGCGTGACCACCCCCCCCCGCGGTGCAGTCCAGGTACAAGCCTCCAGCGTGCGGCGCCAAGGCGCGCACGACCTCCGAGCGCATTACGGTCAGGTGCATCAGCGGTTGCTCTTCCGGTAGAAGGAGTTCGGCCAGGTTCATAACGGGAACTGCTCCACAGCGTTGCGGTAGGACGCCTCGTCCTCCGGGCTGATTTCCAGGGCCTGGTCCCACTTCTCCTTGGACCAGAGCTCGATGTTCTTGCCCATGCCGGCCCACAACAGCTCCTTGTCGAGCTGTGCCTGATCCCTGAGGTGCGGCGGGATCAGGACGCGGCCTGCACGGTCGGTCTCGCACTCCACGGCGGCGGACACGTATTGCCTACGGAAACGCACGACGTTGCGGTCGTGGCTGGGTAGCTCGCTGATCCGCTGCTCGATCTCCTCCCACGCGCGCAGGCCGAACACGTGCAGGCAGGCATCGAACGGGGCGGGCGTCAGGATGAAGCGCGCGTCACCGGAGCTCGCCAGCGCCTCGCGGAATCGCGCGGGCATGCTGACGCGACCCTTCGCGTCGATCTTCTGAACGAACTGCCCGCGGAACATGGTGGCTTTCCATTCCATGGGATGTGACGCCACTGTGCCCCACTTTCTCCCACTGGATGGCCGAAGCTACGGACCTCCGGCCCGGGTGTCAACAACTCGGAGAACCGGCGATCCAGCGGAAATCCAGGGCGATCTCCCCTCACATGAACAGCTGATCAGTATTAAATCTTGCCAATCGGTCTGGCTTGGAGGGTGGGAAGCGGTGGGAAGCCGACCTCGAGACACCACGCTCGAGCGTCTCCTGGGCGTGGTCGAGCACCCACGCCGTCGTGTCTGCGAGCTGGCGGTCCACAGGTCCGAAGCCCGCGGCCCGAGCTTCCCAGGGCTGCAGAAGCTTGGCCCAATTTGCCAAGAAAACCCTAACCTTGCGCCACGCTCTCTGGACGCGGGAGCACCCACGGGCGCGCCGGACTCACGCGGCATGCGGGTTGCTCCTTCAGCGTTCGTACTCCCGACCCCTGGAGCTCCCGATGACCCTGCTGCTCGCCCTGATCCCCGCTCTGATCGCGCTCTACATCTTCCACGCGACCTGCAGCATGCGCTCGCCCAAGGCCGAGGCGCGCCTCAAGGAAGCTGCCCGCCTCGGCGATCGCACACCACCGCCCCCCAACTACGGTCGGGTGGCCTGAGCGTCAGCGAGAGCGCCCCAGAACGACCGATGACGGGTGCTGCTAGCGCTGGAACCAAGCGACCAGCGCCCCGAGCACCGCGCAAGCAGCCGTCTCGGTCCTCAGCACGAGCGGCCCGAAGCGCGTCGCGCGAGCCCCACGGTGCTCCAGCGCCGTGAGCTCTTCCGGCGAGAAGCCCCCCTCGGGGCCGATCCAGATCTGGAGCGGTCGAGGGAGCTGCCCGGTGTCTTCCAGCGCGTCGAGCAGGGAAACGTTTCCCCCCGGATTCAATACCAGGCTATGGGCTCCAGCCTGGGTCAGGAAGTCCTCGAAGCGCAGCGGTCCGCCGATCTCGGGGATGCGAGACCGTCCGCTCTGTCGCGCCGCGTCCACGGCCGACGCCTCGAGCCGCTGGCGACGCTGGGTGGCGCGGACATCCGACTGCGCGACTCGGGGCGTCCCGCGCTCGCTCTCCAGCAGCACGATGGCGCTCACTCCCAGCGCCGTCGCCTCCTTGACGACGCGTTCGGGCTTCTCGCCCTTGCCCAGCGCCTGCACCAGGCACACTGGCAGCCGCCCCAGGTCTGGCACCTCCCGCGGCGCTTCGACCCGCACTCGCACGCTCTTCTTGCTCAGCTCGAGCAGGCTCGCTCGCGCCTCGGTGCCCGCCCTGGGATCGAAGAGCAGCAACGCGTCGCCAGCCGTCAGTCGGTGCACGCGGGCCACGTAGTGCGCCGCGTCCTCCGGGAGCAGCTGATCTCCGCCGCGCAGCGGACTCACGGCGACGCGCAGGGTTCGGGCCATACAGCTGTGATATATGCCACAAGCCGCGAAGCCTGCGCGGCTCGACGACGGCGCCATGAATCAACGCAGCAAGGGAGTGCTCTACGTCCTGATTGGGGCGGCGGCCGCGGGGGTCTATCTGGAGGTCAAGCGCCATGAGCGTGAGGGCACGCTGCATGGACCTGTCTCGCGAGCTGCCCCGACGCCGAGCGGCAGCTCCGTCGGCGACAGCGCGCCTCTCCCCCAACCCCACGAGCCAGCCCAGCTCGGTCGGGAGCAGGTCCAGGCGCTCCACGACGCCCTGGGTGACGTGGTACGCCAGGGCGCCAGCGATTCCGGGAGTCCCTGGGCGCTCGCCCACGGCTTGATCGCCTTCGGCAAGGACTTCAAGGCGTCGAACGGTGAAGACGCCGTGGACGCGATCGCGAAGCAGCTGGTCAAGGCTGAGGGCCCGAACGGCACCCCTCACTGGACGTTTCCGCCGGGCAGCCCAGCAGCGCCTGCGGAGCCGCACCCGCACCTGATCGTCGACGTGCTGGTGCAGGTGGGAGTGAGCCCGGAGCGCGCCCTCACGACCGCCGACGACAGCAACATCACGCTCCAGACCCTGATCGACCAAGCGCTCGCGGAAGCCAAGGACCCCGCGCTGGAGCCCGAGTGGATCGACTCGCCCTGGTTGCTGGACCTGCTGGCGCGCAGCCCGAAGCAGACCGAGCGCGCCAAGCGCCTCGCCCGCCTCAGCTGGCTCCAGCTCCGCGAAGAAACGCAGCTCATCGAGGACTACCGCGGCGCTCCGGATCAGGCGTTTGCCCGGGGCACGG
>JAGQIY010001223.1 GCA_020430865.1 Myxococcales bacterium | reverse complement strand
TTGACGTGTCGAGGCTCACGCCCGCCGAGCTCACGGCGCTTCTCGCCGTGCCACCGCAGAATGACTCCTTCGAGTCGGGCCGTGACTTCATGGCTCGGGTTCGCGCATGGCTCGATGACGTCCCGGCGACCGGTACGACCATCGCATTCACTCACTACGCCGTGGTTCGGGAGATTCTTGGTGCGCTTCTCGGGTCGCGCCACGCCCCGACCGAGATCTCCCACGCGAGCATCCACCACTTCCGCCTCGACGACTCGGGGATTCACATCGTCGCTTCCAACGACATCGAACACCTGCAGAGGTAGGGCCTGGTAGAGTGAAGTCGAACAACCGCTTGCAGCAGACAATCGCGCTCGGGCGGAGGCTGCGCCTCCTTCCTCTCGCGCTTGCAGCTGAAGCGTGAGACGTTCGCCAGACGTCGGGGCCGAGAGCCGGTGATGACCTCGTGCGCGAGCGACCGTCGCCTCGCCAGGTGCAGACGTCACGAACCCGACGATCTCCATGGCGCGAATGGGCGGGGGCGCGATGGTTCGCGCGGGTCCGCCCGAGACGGTCAGATATTCGGTGTACGGCCTTGGGGCGGGTCAACCGGTCATCGTGCTGTGAATGGGATGTTGGCTTGGGTTGAGGTGAATGGTCAAGTGGCGGGCGAGGAGCTGCCTCGCCCATCGCGTCCAGGAGGGTGCCACCGTGCTCGCGAAGGGCAGTCGCGTCCTCGCCGTGCTCGCCGTGCTCGAGCCGCCTGAAGGCGGCCCTGTGCGCGGCTCTGCGCGGCTGCGGGCGCTTGGTGCCCATCGCTGTGCGCGGCGGCGATGCGCATGGCGCGGGCGATGGGCGAGGGGTGCTCCGCAGGGGGCTTCGGGTTCGGGGTGGCCTGGGATCCGGCGGACGAGCCACGCCACGAGCAGACCGGCCATGAGGCTGAGCAGCAGGGTGATCATAGCTGGGGGAGCCTTCCCTCGAAGTGAATGGCGAACTGCATCAGGGCCTTGCTCCAGCTGCGGGTTCGCCCGCCCCACGAGGACTCCGCGTTGCGGACGGCGAGGAACAGGAGCTTCAGAGCCGCATCGTCGCTCGGCAGGTGGCCCCGGGTCTTCAGGACCTTGCGCAACTGCCGGTGCAGCGCCTCGATCGCGTTGGTCGTGTAGATGATCCGGCGAATCTCCTGAGGGAAGGTGAGGAAGGGCGTCCATTCCTCCCACCGGTCCCGCCACGCCTTCACGACGGTGGGGTACTTGTCCCCGTGGGCCGCCTCGAACTGCTCGAAGGCCACCATGGCCGCCTCCTCATCGGCGGCGGTGTAGAGCTTGCGGAGCTCGGCGCAGAGGCCTCGGCGCTCGCTCCAGGTCACGTAGCGCGTGCTCGAGCGGATGAGGTGCACGATGCAGGTCTGGAAGATGGTTTCCGGGAAACTGGCCTCCACCGCTTCCGGCAAGCCCTTGAGCCCGTCGGCACACAGCACGAAGATGTCGCGGACGCCCCGCTGCTGCAGCTCGGTGAGGATCGCAAGCCAGAACTTCGCCCCCTCGGTCGCCGCGATCCACATGCCGAGGACCTCCTTGCGTCCGTCCACCCGCACGCCCACAGCGACGTGGACGGCGCGGTTCTGGACCACCCCCTTGTGGCGAATCTTCACCACCAGCGCATCGATGTACACGATGGGGTAGACCTCCTCGAGCGGGCGCTGCTGCCACGCCCGAAGCTCCTCCACCACCTCGTCGGTGACGCGGCTGATCAGGTCGCGGCTCACGTCGATCCCGTAGAGGTCCGTGAGGTGCGCCTGGATGTCGCGCACCGTCATGCCCCGGGCGTACATCGCGATGATCTTGTCGTCGAATCCCCGGAACTCACGAGCGTGCTTCGGGACCAGGGCGGGCTCGAAGGTCCCGTCGCGGTCACGAGGCACCTCCACGTCGAGCATGCCTTGGTCCGACCGGAGGCGCTTGCCGCGCTTACCGTTGCGGCGGTTTGCTTGGCCATCGGGCGGCGCCTTGCCATGGTCGTATCCGAGGTGCTCGCTGATCTCCGCCTGCATCGCCCGATTCACGAGTGCGCGGGTCAGCTCCTTCAGCAGCCCGCTCTCTCCAATCAGATCATCGGGCGACTTGTAGTCCGCGAGGAGCTCGTCAAGCAGCTCGCGTCGGATCGGCTTGCGCTCCTCCTTCGTCATCGTTTTCGGCTCGGTCGTTGCTGTACTGGTCATCGTAGGTCCTCCTCCGATTCACCAGCCTCGAGGCCGATCCACGAAATTCCTGACACTCCCCCCGACCGATGGCGACCGCCAGGTGCAACTCCTTGTCGGACGGCGTTCGGGTCAGCGCTTCGCCCAAGTTACTGAAAGATGATCGGTAGCTCATGACGGATCGCCACGTCGGCGAGTTCCAGCAATCGTTCGATGAGGGGCTCACCGTCCGTGTCGATGAAGCACTCGGCGAGGGTCTGGGGCCGAAGTCCGACCAGCTTGGCGACTTCACGCTGCCAATCCGAATTGAAGTCGGCGGGCGGTTCAGCTCCGAGACGCTCCTTGATCTCGAGGAG
>JAGQIY010001222.1 GCA_020430865.1 Myxococcales bacterium | reverse complement strand
CACGATGACGATCAGCTCGCTGGCGCTCCGAGCTTCAGCCGCGTCGAGGTCATGCCCAGCGGCGGTGTGCTGCTCGCCTCCGAGAAGCGCGACTCCGCTGGCGGCGCGCTCAACCTGCTGCGCGTCGACGAGGATGGCCAGGCGCTCTGGCAGCACCGCATCGACGGCGCAGGCATCGGCTTCATCAGCGATCTGATCGTCAGCCCCGACGACCACGTCGTGCTCGCGGGCCGCTTCGCGAAGGAAGACTCCGCCGACGAGCGCCACGTCCTTCAGCTGAGTGACGCGTGCCAGCTCACTGCAGACAGGTGACCTGCAGCGAGACGTTGTCGACGCCGGCGACCAGCGTGTTGCTGCTCGGAGGAGCCGTGCGCAGGAAGCCGAACTGGATCTCGCTGCCCGTCGCCGAGAAATCCGGGTGCAGACCGTTCGTGTCCTCCCAGTCCGTCGCCGTGGCGGCGTCGGGACCGTACGTCAGCCACACGTCGCCCACGTAGGTCCCCATGTTGGGGATACGGTAGAGCGTGCCGTTCTGGACCAGCGCGGCCTCGTGATACTGGGAGACAGCGCCGCCACCGAAGGTGCGCATGTGAAACTTGAAAGCGACGCCCTCGATCGCGCCGGTGACGGACGGCGTGTAGACGAGCGCCGGAAGCAGCACCAGGACCTCGGCTCGAGTCGCGGCGCCGGGAGCGTCCGTGGAGATCTCCAGGTAGCCCCCTGGGTTGCCTCCGCCGGTCTGCGCCGTGACCACCGCTGTGCCGCCGTTGGCCGAGCGATCTTGCAGGGAGTAGGAGCTGGCAGCGAAATCGCCCTCGACCACGCTGAGGCAGAGCTGAGCCGTCAAGGCGCCTCCGCTGCCTCCATTCCCCGCGGCACCGCCGGACGCTCCTCCAGCGCTGCCACCAGCGCCTGCACCGCCGCCGACTCCGGCGCTGCCGCTAGCGCCTCCGCTGCCGCTGGCGCCTGCACTGCCGCTAGCACCTGCGGCGCCGCCCGCAGCCTGGCCGCCGACGCCTCCCGTGCCGCCATTCGAACTGCCGTCTCCGATCCCGGCATCCTCGCCGCTCCGGCTCTTCTTGCCGTCTTCGGAGTCGCAGCCGATCGTCAGACCGAGGGCGAGGAGCGTCACCAGAGCGAAGCGCATGGTTCCTCGTGTCTAACATCTCGACGCCGCGCGTGTCTGCCCGCGGATTCAGCGAAGGGTTCACGGGAGGTCCAGCGGAAGCCCCGAGCGCGCGTGAACGAACACCCGACGCAGGTGCTCGGTGCGCGCGTAGGGGTCCGGCAACAGACTGCGCAGATCGCTGCACTCGAGCTCGCCCTGCAGATCCGGATGGCTCCTCAGCACGTTCATCCAGCGCCGAGCGGCCGCCAGATCCTTGGCCTGCACGACGGAGCGCTGCCCGAGCCAGAAATCGACCATGTAGATCTCGAGCCCCTCGCCCCCGCCGGGGTCCTCCGCGAACAGCGACGCGAGCCGGCTGTCGAACAGGCGAAGCCCATCGCGGTGTCCAGTCACCACCACCGGCGTCTTGCAGCTCGCGTCGAAATCCGTCGGATTGGCGATCTTCTCGACCCGAATCGGCGGTCGCCCTGAAGACGTGCGCTGCGGCAGCGGTGCGAGCTCGAAGCGTCCGGTCGCGCTCGGCCGTAGCAACGTGTCTTCCCCGAGGATCCAGGCATCCCCGCCGATGTCGACGGTGCTCGCCGCAACGCTCTTCTCCAGCCCGAGCGCCGTGATCCTACCCGTGGGCGACACGAGCCACGCGTCGCCAGCCAGCGCGAGCGTGTTACCGTCTGCCAGGCGAGTCAGTCGAGCCAGCCTGGGCCACGGCGCCGGCCGGCTGTGCCACGACTTCCCATCATGGATGATCAGCTTCCGCTGGTCCGAAGTCATCGCCGGAGCACCCGCGCCATAGGCGAAGGAGAGCAACGGAAAGAAGCTCACCGGCGACGAAAGCAGCGCCGCATCATATTT
>JAGQIY010001221.1 GCA_020430865.1 Myxococcales bacterium | reverse complement strand
GAGGTTCAGTCCAGCCGTCTTCAGCGTTCCGCTACATTCTGGGTTTGGATTCGACGGTGAGGAGTTGCATCCGATCTTGTCCTTCACCTGCTCCTCCCCAATCAGTGGAGTCGGATCGTTGGTCAAGAACACGACGTCATAGGTCTCTTCGTCCAAACAGGATTTCAGATTCTCGTCGTCTTCTGGTGGCTTCAGTTTCACCTGGCCATCTGAAACGTCCAGCTTGTCTACAGATGAAAAGTCGCCACAGATCTGGGCCAACTCCTCGCTTGCCGCCTCACGACGGAACTCTTGCTGCAAGCCGATGTCGACCAGCTTCTGGCCCAGATCATCGGCCTTCGCTGCCGCTTGTCGTGCAAGCGTCAGATAGTGCTTCCATGAGTTCTCGTACTGGTCCGAGTCCGAGGTGAGCTCGTTCTCCAGCGGCACGAACGGGTCCTTGTCGACCCCGTCGATGCAGTACGCGGGCCCCTCGGACAGCGTCCGCGTTCCCACCCCGGTCTTGTCCCTGTAGCTGCTGCCAATCCCGAGAATATCGTTGAAGTGCTTTCGTTGCTTCTCGGATACGACTACGGCCGTGCCACCCCTGTACACTCCGGCCTCCACTAGCGGATGGTGCAGCGCAACCGAACCGAGCACCTTCCCGCCGGCCGCGGGGTTCTTCGGATCATGGGCGAGAATCACATAGACGTGGTTCTCGTCCGTTGTTCCGTCGTCCACGTAGTTCGGGTGGAAGTGCGTTCCGCTCTGCCCAGGAAAAACGAACGTCCCGAGCGTGCCGTCGTAGCCATAGAGCAGCTTCTCCGCTGGCGTGAGGGCAGACACCGTCGCCGACGTTGCTTGCACGACGTAGTCATTCACAAAACCAGCCGGACATTCCTTTCGAATTCCGGCCGCGCAGTCAGCCACCCAGGGCGGACCATAGGCCAGCAGGATCTGTTCCCCCATTGACGTGGTGGAAGTGGCAGCAAAATCCTCCGGCAGAAAGCCGAGGGTGTAGATCCAAATTGCGCCCGGATAGCCGTTCCCTTCCCGCTCCTCCACGCTAGTCGCAATGACCTTTCCAGGTCCCGTCCACGCGCGCGCCTCGGAGACCGCGGCCTGCGCGATCGGCAGAACGTCACTCACCTCGGATACCGGGGCAACGCTCTCTCGCAGCAGCACGAGGCGTCGCATCAGCGCCTGTCCAATGGAGTAGGAGTCCTGGAACGTGCTGCGAACCGCCGAGTCAGTGTACAGGTGCCCGTACGCGCCACCAAACTCATCGCACTGGCTGGCGTCCTGGATCCCGGCCACGCGGGACATGATGTCCGTGGCCAAGTCTTGCTTCGGCATGCCCCCGGCTAGCGCGACACCGCCTAGGTTACCTAGATCGCCAGTCACGTACGCAGCTGCCTGCAAACCAGGCCCGGGTGTCGCTACGCTAGTCGCAGTGTCGTCCGTGTTCGTCAGCAACCGGTACTGGTTGAAGGTCCGGTTCAGTGCGAAGGTCAGATCCGCGTCCGACACATCGTCAAGCGCATAGCCGACCGACTTCGCCACGCCCGTAGGCTCGGTCGCAAGAAATCCATTAGCCAGGGATGCTGATTCCTTGAGTTGCTTCGCAACGGCGCTCCGGACAGGGCCTATACCCAGTGACTCAAGCTGGTCCTTTGGGACCACGATTCCCGCGCCCTCCACGATCTGCGTTGCTATGCGCTGTCCATCGGTCCGGATTGCTTCAGCGAGAACACGCGCAGTGAAGTCCTTACCGTACTTCTCATCAAGCAGGTCGGCGGCCGCGGAGCCTCCGCACTTCGGGTCGGTGGTGTAAAAGGGTGCAAGTGAGCCCAGGTTCGCGGGCGAGAGCTCCCAGCGCCCAGCGATCACCCGGATGGCGTGCCCGAGTGTGTTGTACTTGCCGTTCTCGTTGTTGCGGGTTCCCCACGCCGTTTCGTTTCCACGGCGGTAGTCCGTAGCTCGTGTGCGCCGCTTCGCTGTACCTGCAAGATCCGCCTCTACAGACTTGTCGATTAGCTCGTTCAACAAGCGAGCGCCGGTTCGCAAAAGATGCGTTTGAGTTTCTAGCCTCGCCTTTGCGAGGCCCGGCATGTTGGCGTCGACAATTGTCCGCTTCGTGGGGTCGAACGGTGGGAAGTACCGTGCGCTTCCGCCAGACGGATCGAACAACCATTGTGCATTCTGCGTTCCCCACGCGTGGTCACTTGCGGCGTGCGCGTACGCAGCCGCACACGAAAGGGTGTTGGATGGGTAGCCGACAATCGCACTGTCGTTCAGCGCCGCGGTCGCCAGCATATAGATCGCGAGATCACGTGCGATGAACCTGTCCTTGTTGGACTGCACTGGGATCTTCCACGGACCGGGGGGCATGCCGGCCAATGGCGATGCTGGAACGTGATCCCACGATATTGGCGCGACAGCGTCAGCGACGTTTGCAAGCTCATTTGCTACACAAATGAGCGCCTCTGTGTACGCGAGTTCCCGGTCGCAACTATCCGGTGCTGGGGGAGCACCGGAAGCATACTCCGAAAAAATCGCCCAGTGGAACCCGTCCGAGGCGAAACTCCAAGCCGGAACGTTCGGAGTTCCCTCGACCCATACATTGGCCTCCGTAGTCGTCGTGCTTCCACGAATGAACCCACATTGATAGGCCGCGCCATAGACCAGGGCCCATCCTGTCTGGTTCGCCAGTTCCTGCTCGATTTCCTTCCGTCCCTCTGGGGTGTCGATAGTCGCCATAGGCGTACTTTTTGGCCCCGTACCGTGATTGGGCTGAGCTTGGGTTGGGGCGATCGCCTTCGGTCCACTAGCGCCCAGCAGCTTCTGAGGATTCTCGGCGGCGGCGTCGGTAGCCGTTGCTTCCATCGGGCCCGAATCACTCGGGAAACTGATCTCTCTGACGGGTGCAAGATCAACACGACTGCCGCTCCCGTCGTATAGATGAATCGCCCACTCGCTGAGAGGGTCCGGCTTTTTCGACGAGGCGGGAGACTTGTCTTCATTGCTCCCACCGCATGAGGCGACAGCAATCGTGAGAATGAAGCCAACGCATGCTCTAGCTACACTGAGGCGGTCCATTGCATGTCTCCGTTTGGTCACTGGCCCTGCGCTTGGTCTGCGCAGCAGCGAAATCCAGCTGTTTGCTCCATGTCCCCGCCCCCCGTGTAGAAGAACCCGCCACACGAAGCTGCCGACGATTGCGTCGCGCTGTATCCCATTGCCGTGCGGATCTCGTACGAAGGGCCGCCCCACTCCCACGCGTTGCCGAGCAGGTCGTAAACTTGATCGAAGGGCGGCGTTACCCCGTGGCACTCGGGTGCCGACTTCACGGGCTCAGGCGTAGACGGCATCCCGTTGAGCACGCACAGCGGCTTCGGCCCGTCTCCGTACGAGAACTGGGACGTCCCTCCCTGCGTGCAAGCGTACATCCATTCCAGGTCTTCTATTTTCGGCGCGCTTGGGACCGCACCGCCGACGAATCCGCAGGTCCGCTTGCCGGCCCAGCGACAATACGCGTCCGCGTCACACCAATCCGTGCATGTGACGGGGTACTGCGCCTTCTTGATGGGATCGTAGTCGTTAGTAGTGCAGCCGCCGGTGAGCGGGTCGTACTCCTGGTTGTCGCAGCCCGGCGATTGACCCGACAAGTCGCCGGCTTTCGCCGCCAAGAACTCCGCGTACTGCGCTTGCGTCACTTCGGTGCTGTCGATGCAGAACTTGCCAACGTCCACCATCACGGGGCCATGGCCGAGTGGACAGGGAGGAGCGCCGGCGCTTCCAGCCGCTCCTCCGGTCTGAGCTCCCGACGCACCGCCAACGCCCGCGTCAGCTCCGGCAGACCCGCCGACTCCACCCGTGCTGCCACCGCAGTCACACGCGCTCCACGCGCCGTCGGCCGAGCAAACTTGCCCGCCCGCACACGCGCCTGGGCCCGTGCATGTGCGCGTATCTCCAGCAGCGCACTGGGTGTTGGAGCCTGCCGGGCCGTCGTCCGACCCACACGCTCCCACACCGACGCCCCACACCAAAATTGCGACCGCGAAACCGAGCCTTCGAGATGCCATCCCGACTCCACCCTTCGCGCAAATCGCTACGAGTTGGAAGTGAGGCGCCGGTTAGGTATGCCGCGCGGCGGATACGCGACGGTTCCGCGGCGAACCAACAAGGAAATCGAGAAAGCGTGAAGGAACTGCGCGGACGGATGGGGACACGACCTGCGGGCAACGACAGGTTTTGGCGCACCCAGTTAGGAATTGAGTTAGGTTACGCACAAGCTGGCTGGCCTCAGAACGCCGAAGACCTCAGCGGCCTTCTCCATTTTTGTTTCGACTCTTGGCCGGCTGGTGGGAGCTGGCGTCATGCTTCGGCATCGAGCCGGAGACCGTCGTGAGCTCCCGCGTGTGGATGAGCCCATACCCCCCGTTGCGGTCCCAATCGATCACACCGCGATAGGGCGCCAGCTTGTCCCGGGCGCGCAGCACCGTTTGCTTGAACGGCTCTGACTCCGGCGAACGCTCCCGATCGTAACCCAAGCGTTGCTCCAAGTCCTCGGACCAGCGGCGCTCAGGATACGCTTCAGCCAACTCGACGATCAGCTTGCGCTCCCGGCCGCGAACGCTGCGCTGCTCGCCATCCACCACCACGTGGGGCGAAGTGAGCAAGATCTGAACGGCCCCGAGATCCAAGACCGTTTGCATGCCCCGGCGGCGATGCACGCACGAGCTGATCGCAAACCAGAGCATCTTGATGTTGATCCCGTCGGGAAAGGTGAGGTCCGCCCCGGCCTGGGCCTGCAACGCAGAAGGCGCACTGAAGCTCGACGAAAGTAGAAGCAAGACCATTCGCGGCGCAGCTAGGCGCAGCTGCTGGCACAAATGAAGGGCGCGAGCGTCCCCGCTCGGGCCGCCCGCCGACCAGATCAAGACGCAGTCCGGGCTTACCGCGCCCAGTTGCTGCAGTGCTTCGTTCCCAGTCGCCGCCTCGTAGACTGCCGCCCCCAACATGGCAAGGCGTTGAACGAAGTGAGGGCGCCGGATGGAATCGGAGTCGACGACGAGCACATGCATCAGCGCATCCATCGCTCGCGCTTCGCTGGACACCGGGGTGACGTCGGGCGTGGACGGTGTACGGGAAGACGGCTCCTGAGCCGCCTCGATCTCGCGGAGCTGAAGACGGGGCTCCAGCCGCGCTCGGATGCGCGCGACGAGCTCCTTTCCATCCACGGGCTTCACCATGTAGTCGTCCGCGCCCGCTCGCAAGGCGCGCACCGTTTCGTCCGGGTCGTCTGTTGCACTGACGATGATCACCACGCCGCGGAAGCCACGACGCCGGAGCTGTTCACACAGGGCGATGCCGTCCATTCCTGGCATCACGAGATCGACGAGCAGCACATCGTAGCGGTCGAGCGAGCTCTTGGTGAGTACCGCCTCCGCGCTGCGCATCCCGAAACACTGGAAGCCGTGCTGGCGAAGCAGGCGAGCCGTCGTACGTGCCCACGCCTCGTTGTCGTCCACGACGAGCACGCGCGTCACGTTCTGTCCCCAGCCCGATTCCACAGTCTCGAGCCTTGGATTCTAGCAGAAAGCGACCCTCGCCCACGTGCACATTTTCGAGCCATGGCGGCGGGTTCGGACTGTCACGTGTGACAGTTGCTTGGGAATTTCGACAGGATTATTGCTATCGGCACAGGACGGCACAGTTTGGCGCTGGGGTGCACATCCACGCAGAATGTGGTTGCGGCGTGTTTTGTCGCTCCGTTCGATCACTAGGTGTGGCAAGCACAGCAGCCCCATCACCGAGATTCTCTTCGCGACGCTCCACGTCGTCTGCCTTGCTCAGGCCGATCGAATCGGTGGCTCAACACGCCCTCGTGCACCAGACGTCCGCCGGGTGGATGTGTTTAGGCGGCAGCTGGGCCCGCTTCCGCGCAGGTCACGTCTGAAGTCCTCGTCGAACGATGCCGCCGATTCGAGTCGATTTCCATGATGCCTCGTCTCCCCGCGTAGAACGACGTTGGGGATTGAAGAAGGGGTGCATGGAGATGTAGACGCCGTTCGCCAGGGGCTCGACGTATGCATCACTACCTGCTTCTGTCGCTGCGGCACGGACCGATTCACGAAGCAGTCCGTGAAAGCGAGCGATTTTGGATCTCGGGCCAACGCGTTTGGCTCTTCAAGTGAGTACTCGACCAGTATGGCCCCATACGCTGGGTCAACACGCTGCGCCGGACAGACAAACTGTTCGTAGACTCGCAGGCCCCGGGGCCATGCCGCCTGGGGTGTTCCTCAGGCCAGCTCGCTACCACCTTCTCAGCGATGGTTTGAGCCTCAGCCAGATGGTCGCCGACGTAGTACGCGAGGTCGAGAAACGGAGGATCGATCATCGTCCAAAGCTCTTCG
>JAGQIY010001220.1 GCA_020430865.1 Myxococcales bacterium | reverse complement strand
GCCACTCGACTCGTCCGAGCCGCAGGCCGTCAGCTGCAGCGGCAGTAGCACCGCAGCGCACAGCGCCGCGCCGACGACTCCCAGGCGTCGGCGAGTGCCCGCAGACGTACCCAAACCGTAGCCTCTCTCGCGCTTCGTCGCGGAGCGAGGCAGCCCATCTCTCAAGCTCCCCATGCTCCTGCCTTAGACCGAACGGGTGGCCGGCGCCAGGGGCAATCCGATGCCGCAGCGCGGCGAAGTTGTGGAGCGCGAGGTCGAGGCCCAGAATGGGCGGCGGTGAATGGTGGCGTGCGGAAACCCGAGCAGCGGTCGCGGTGGCGCGAGGTGTGGCTCGCCCTGCTCGTGACTGGAACGCTTGCTCTGGCCTGCGGGCCGTCCCCCGTGCCCCTCAAAGTTGCCACGGGGAATCGCGCGCCGCAGGCCACGCCAGACCCGGGTCGAGACGCAGGCCACGCGGACGGCTCGAAGCGTGCTCTCACCCCCGAACCTGGCGGAGCGGTCGCCGAGGAAGCCGATGTCGACCCGCGGACCCAGGGCGCGCCAGCGGTCGGCTTGGAAGGAGGTCGCTTCGTCAGCCTGGATGTTCCCGAGTTCTTGCCCTCCGTCGTGTGGATTCCCCGTGGATCCAGGAGGAAGCCGCTGCTGGTGGCGACGCACGGCGCGGGCGGACGCCCCGAGGCTCACTGCGAGCGCTGGCGTGAGCTGGTGGGAGATAGGGCGTTCGTGCTCTGCGTGCGCGGCGCGAAGATCAACCGCAGCGAGCCGCTCAGCGTGAGTCGCCACTACTACCCCGATCACCTCTGGCTGGGGCGGGCGATCGACGCCAACCTGGCGGCGTTCGAGGCGCGGTTCTCGGCCACTGCCGACGCCGCCAACGCCGTCTACGCCGGCTACTCCCAGGGCGCGGTGATGGGCGCCTTGATGCTGATGTCTCGCGCGGATCGCTTTCCGCGCGCGCTGCTGATCGAAGGTCAGCAGAACGACTGGAGTGTCTCGGGCGCCAAGCGCTGGCAGGCAGCGGGAGGACGTCGCGTTGGCCTGGTGTGTGGGCTGCTCCACTGCTCCCAGGCCTACGAACGCAGCCGTCAGTCCTTGAGGCGCGGCGGTGTGGACGTGCGCTTCGAGTACGCGCCCGGCGCCGGCCACACCTACCAGGGGCGCGTTGGGGCGAAGGTCGGCGAGGTGCTGGAGTGGGTCGTTGCAGGCGACCCGCGATGGTCGGCCGAGTGACGCAATCTGCGGCGGCTCGGCTCTGCCGATTCTGGTACACCCGACGCTGCTTCGATGCGCCGCTCGTCCCTACACTCCCTGAACCGTGCGTTGGGCTGCGCGCTGGTCTGCTTGGCCTCGACGGCCTGCGACGGCTGCAGCGACCGCGCGTCGACGACCGGTCAGGGCCTTGGCTGGGGGGTGATGACCGGCGAGGTGGATGCACATGGCGCGGTCATCTGGGGACGCGGCACCGGCGCCGGCTGGTTTCAGGTGGAGCTGCACGGCCGCTCCGGACCCCTGCGGCTGCGCGCGCCGCTCAGCGAGCAGCGTGACTTCACGGCGCGGGTGCAGCTCACGGAGCTGGAGTCAGCGACTTCATACTCCTACCACGCCTGGCTCAGCTCCCGCCAAGACGGAGGGGCAGCGCCAGCGGACGCCGTGGTGGGTAGTTTCCGTACGGCACCTGAAGCGAGCTCCGCCGCGCGAGTACGCTTCGCCTTCAGCGGTGATCTGGGAGGTCAGAATGCGTGCCGCGACGCCGAGCGTGGCTATCCGATCTTCGAGCCGCTGTCCAAGGAGCGACTGGATTTCTTCATCGGCCTTGGCGACATGATCTACGGTGACGGCTACTGCAGGGCGACTGGCCGCTTCGGCAACACGCAGGTCCCGCGAGACATCGATGCCGCGACCAAGCGCGAGGAGTACTGGCGCTTCTGGCGCTACAACCGCGCCGACCTCGGCTCCCAGCGGCTCCTGGCAAGCACTGGATACTACGCGGTCTGGGACGACCACGAGGTGGTGAACGACTTCGGGCCCGAGCGTGATCAGCGCGGCAACGCCCCCTATCGGGTGGGTGAGCACTTGATGCCAGAGGGCCTCGCGGCGTTCCTCGACTACCACGCCTTCGACGCCGCCGCGCAGGCAGGCAACAGGCTCTATCGTTCGCGCCGCTGGGGTAAGCACCTCGAGCTCTTCTTCCTGGATACACGCCAGTACCGGTCCGTTGCGTCGTTGCCCGGCAGCGACCCCAAGAAGTCCATGCTGGGGGCAGAACAGCTCGAGTGGTTGACTGAATCCTTGAGGAGAAGCGATGCGACCTGGAAGCTGATCGTCAGTAGCGTCCCTCTGTCCATTCCAACCGGTTGGCCGCCGAACGGTCCGCGAGACGGCTGGGCGAACTTCGGCGGGCCGACGGGCTACGAGGGGGAGCTGTCGAGGTTGGTGAGTGTCTTACCCGAGCTGAAGCCCGCGAACGTGATCTTCGTCACGACCGACGTGCACTTCGCTGCCGCCTACGTCTACCGGCCACTCGCGCGGACCGCCCGAGTCGCGGATGCCCGGACCAGTCAGTTCAGCTTCCTCGAATTGGTCAGCGGTCCGCTCAGCGCCGGACTGTTTCCCAAGCTGATCTACGACGATAGCTTCGGCGCCGAGCGCCTCTTCATACACGCGCCGATGCACGGGGAACCAACCACAGACTTCGATGAGGCGCTGGACTGGTTCAACTACGCGGTCCTCGATGTGGATCCACGGGGAAATATCGAGGTGACCTATCGTGACGCCAAGGGCGCGCTGATTCAGCGCCTGGAGCTCTCACCTGGGCAGGCGCCGGAGCTGCTCCCTGGTGGGCGAGCGCTGCGCGGCCCCGCCCAGAGCCGCTCTGAGCTCGAGGCGGCGGCTGGCTCGGCGCCGAGAGCAGAGGACGACTGACATGCCCGAGCTGCCCGAGGTCGAGGTCACCCGGCGCCGCATCGCGCCCCTGTTCGAGGGGCGCACCATCGCGCGCATCACCACGACGGCGCCGAGCTACTTCTTCCTCACCCCCCCGGAGCAGCTCGCACGGCGCCTGCGCGGGAGGCGTGTCGAGCGCCTATCGCGCCACGGCAAGTACCTCTTCGCGGAGCTGGCGGGCGGCGACCGGCTGATGCTGCACCTGGGTATGACGGGACAGCTCTTCGGGGCTGGAGCGACCAGCCTGCGGCTGTTGAGCTCGACGAGTCGCTCGAGCCTGACCCCCGAGGCTCAGGCGTCGTTCGTGTAGAAGAACGGAGCAGCGCGCGATCCACACACCCATTTGATCTTCCATTTCACGGACGGCGGGCCCGAGGTGCTGTTTCGCGACGTGCGCAAGTTCGGCAAGGTCCTGTATCTTGCCGCGGGGAAGAGCGATGCGCGGGTGGACAAGCTAGGGACGGACGCGCTGCAGATCACCGCCGAGGACCTGATCCAGGCGGCGGGCAGGCGTCGCGCGCCGATCAAGAGCGTCCTGCTCGACCAGTCGGTGCTGGCAGGCGTCGGCAACATCTACGCGGACGAGGCCCTGTTCCTGGCCAGGATCCGCCCGACGCGTTCCGCCGCTCGCCTCAGTCGCCCCGACTGGCAGCGGCTGCTGGACGCGACGCAGTGGGTGATGAAGCGGTCGATCGAGACCGGTGGCTCCTCGATCAGCGACTACGTTCAGCCCGACGGTACCGACGGCGCGTATCAAGACGAGCGTCGCGTCTACGCCCGCACCGGTGAGCCTTGCCCAGAGTGCGGCGCCGCGGTGGTGCGCGTGCTGGTCGGGCAGCGAGGCACCCACTACTGCCCGCGCTGCCAGCGACGCTGACGCACCTCGATATTGAACCCTCGGGCCACCCGCGGTTCGGAGCATGGAAAACTCTGCGCGAAATCCGCGCGCCTGTGGCCGAGAGCGCCGCCTGTCCGTCGTGTGCGCTGAAGTCCGAGCGGATTCGTGCGCTGGACACATGCTTTGGTGTGTTTCCAGGCTCGTCACCAGGTGCCCCACGCCGTGACACACGTTAAGCTCGTGCGATCCCCTGCTTGGAGGCGACATGGCTGTGAGGACGTTTCGACGATTTGGGCGAGTTCGTGGCTTGGTCTGTGTGCCAGCGCTCTTGCTGGTCAGCGCGGCTTGTGACGACGGAGACGACACGAAGAACAAGCAAGGCGCTCCCGATGCCGGCGCTGACGGCAGCGTTTCCGCGGGGGGGAGCTCCGGGAGTGCCGGTAGCTCGGCGGGGGGTGCCGGCGCGGGTGGTACCGGCGGCACGGGAGCCACGGGCGGCACGGGCGGCACGGGCGGCACGGGAGCCACGGGTGGCACCGGCGGCACTGGTCTGACCTTGCCGAGCCCGCTGTTCTCCGTGGGGCGTTCCCACATCGGCGCCAGCGGCTCGGCGGTGGCCAGCACGACGGAAGCTCAGAGCAACCTTTTCCATCCGGATAATCCAGGCCTTGGTGCGGGCAGCAACACGCTGGGCATCACGGCCGCCCAGCTCGGCTTGCTGGACACTGATAGCGTCGATGGCTTCTCCGTGCTGCGGGCAGTGCCGTCGCACCCGGTGTACTACTTCTCGGTGCAAGACGGCGCCACGGGCGGATATCGTACGCAGGTCGAGCGCCGCGTCACGGAGGCCGCGCCCTCCGCCGAGGTCTTCTTCTCCGATGGTGTGGGGAGCCACGACGTGGTGTCCGAGGGCGGGGAGGACATCGGCTACAACGCCGCTGCCTACCTCCACGGCAGCCTGGGACTCAGCGTCGCTGCCGGGATCCCCAGCGACGATGTCGACGCGCTGGAACTCGAGGTCGGCACTCCCAGCGAGGTCTACTTCTCGGTCGACGCGCAGTCGGTGGGAGCCAGCGGGAGCGCGGTGGAAGGCACCGCGGCCAATGAGCGTGGCTGCACCATCTATCGCTCGCGCCTGGATGGTACCAACGAGGTCGCCTACACCTGCACTCAGCTCGGCCTGGTCGCGGACGACGAAGTCGACGCGCTGGTGGTCGTCGGCGCCGGCACCCCGAGCGCCGTCTCGTTCAGCGTGAGCGCTTCTTCGGTTGGGGTGAGCGGGAGCGCCGTGAACACCGAGGCCACCGCCGGCGAGGTGCCCGGGGACGTCTTCGGCTCTGACGGGAGCGGAACGAACACCGTGTTGGTGGACGAGGTTGCCCTGGGACTGAACGCCTCCGACAACCTGAACGCCTTGAGTTTCCGCGAGGGACCATCGGTGCCTCGCTATAGTTTTCAGTCTTCCTGCAACCTGACGCCTTCGCCACTGGCGAACACGCCGAACCCTGGCTACCTGAACCAGATCGTTCCCATCTCTGGCTCGGTGGTGCTGATGCTGAGCACGGTGTCGGGTTTTCAGCGCCTCAGCGTCTACGATGCGGCGACCTGCGCGCAGATTGGCTCCCACGTCGAGTTCGACGCGACCGTCTACGGCACCGCGTTCGTGCAGGTGCTCAGCGGCTGGTCGGCGACGGACCCGCTGAACAACATCCAGCTCTGGAGCGTCGAGGTGGGCACGGGCTCGCTGCGACTGAATGCGTTCGAGCTCGTGAATGGCAGCGTCACGGACACCTTCGTGGGCACCAGTTCCATGTACTACGTCCAGGCCGCGGTGGCGCCTCGAGGCCTGAATCAGGTCTGGATCGTGGGTGAGGGCGATCAGCTCCGCATCTACGACCTGCCAACCCTGACCGGTAGCGCAGACGGATCGCTACCGGACATTCAGCAGCAACCTCTGACGCGCCCCGTGTTCAGCGAAGGCCGCCTGATCGGCTATGATAGCGCGACGTCGTCGCTGCAGGTCATCGACGACTACGACTACGAGGAGCGTCACCTCCGCGGGGCGTCGCTCAACGCTCAGGCGTTCTACACCGAGCCAGCCTGGACCTGGACGCCGCAAATGTCTCCGCCAAACGGCGCGAGTGGCGGATTCATCGCGCCCGGAGTCGGCATGTACCGCATGCTGGCCACCCTCGCCGACGAGGTCACCGTGTATCGCTACGACCCGTAGCTGGTCAGCCGCTCAAATTTCCGCGTGGTAGCGCAGCAGCTGATTGTACAGTGCGGCGAGGCGCTCGGCCGTCTGGGTCGCCGGATCGAGTCCACGCCGCACGTCATCCAGCTCCGCCAAGAGGCGTCGCGCTTCGTGATCGCGCACCAGGCTCTGCAGCCAGGTGACGGCGACCAGGCGCGTGCCGGAGGTCACCGGGGTCACCTCGTGGAGGTAGCAAGCCGGGTACAGCACCAGGCTGCCGGCCTCGCCCTTCAGCCGCTGGGTCTCAGCGTCGAGCTGGATCACCAGCTCGCCTCCTTCGTAGCTATCGGGTGAGCTCAGCCAGAGTGTGCAGGCGAAGTCGGTGCGCGTCGGGTTCGCGCCGCCCATCACCGGTTGGTCCACGTGCCGCGCATAGCGCATCCCGGCGCTGTAGCGCGCGATCAATGGATGCCGCACGGAACGCGGGATCACCAGGCGCCTCACCTCAGGGTGCCCGAGCAGACGCTCGACGACTTCCCGGCCCAGCGCCTGGCCTTCGGGGGTCTGGCTGTCCAGCTGCTGGTTGTGCTTGGCGTCCGGGTTGCCGCTGCTCAGGGTCGCCACGCCGGCCTTGAACGGCAGGTGATCGATGCGCTCGCGGAAGGCCTGCACGGTTCGCGCGTCCAGCAGTCCCTGGATCCAGAACAGCATCCTGCGAGAGTAACTCGGCGCGCTCTCTCCCCCAAATCCAAGACTCGCTGCGCTGGCTTCTGGGCCGTGGATCGCCTCGGCTGGAGCGGTCTCAGCCCTGGCCGAGCTGCTCCTGGATCGCATCCCGGAAGACCTCGAACGGCTGGGAGCCGATGATCACTTCACTGCCGATGAAGAAGCCGGGGGTGCCCAGGCGGTCGATGCCGAGCTTGTCCACCTCAGCCTTTTCCGCGAGGATTGCTGCCTGGTGAGTCTTCTCGTCGAGGGCCTTGGTGAAACGCGCCATGTCCACACCGCCGAGCTTCTTCGCGAAGCTCGCGAGGCCTTCCCGGGTGAGGGCGTTCTGATTCATGAAGAGCAGGTGGTGGTAGCGCCAGAAGCCCTCTTCGCCGAGCTGGGCCCGCACCTCACGCGCGGCTTCCGCGGCCTGCATCGCATAGGGATGGATGTGGCTGAGCGGGTAGTCGCGCCACACGATGCGCACCCGATCTCCGTAGTGATCCAGCACTTGCTCGAGCACCGGCTGGACGTCGGCGCAGAACGGGCACTCGAAGTCGCCGAGCTCCTGGATCACGAGCTTGGGGTCGCTCGCGCCCTTGGACGGTGCCTTCGGAGGGACCGCGAGCTGGGGCGTGCTGCAAGCGACCAGAGCACTCGGAGCGAGCAGCGAGAGGCCAAGCAGCTTCAGACTCAGCTCGGTGAATCCGCGACGCGTCGTCGACATGAAGCTTCGCTACCACGGGGTTCGCGAGGCGTCGGCAGGCAAGCGCGGCCAAACGCCTGCAGCTTCAGCCCAGTTGCAGCTTCGCAGCCGGATTGCAGCTTCGCAGTCGGATCGCAGCTTCGCAGTCGGATCGCAGCTTCGCAGTCGGATCGCAGCTTCGCAGTCGGATCGCAGCGTCGCAGTCGGATCGCAGCCCGCGCCGCGCGGCTACTTCAGCCCGTTCAGGTGCACGACGTACCACTCGCCACGCCACGAGAACAGAGCGGAGACCTCGAAGCGACGCTCGCGACCGCGAAAGTCGACGTAGCGCAGGCTCGAGCCGAAGAGGCGGTAGTACGGGAGCTTGTTGTATTCGCGCCCCGGCTTCATCCATAAGGCGTCCTCGGGCACGACGTCCAGCGCGACGAAGCGCGCGCGCTCGCGCTGTTTCCCGAGCAGGCGGTGGTAGCGTTCGATGTCGCGCTTCAGCTGTGCAAACAGGCGGTACTTCCAGTCCCGTGGCGGGTTCTTGCTGTCCTTCAGCTTCTCGTACACTGGCACCGGCATGAAGTAGGGCAGCATCAGCTCCGGGTTGTTGTCCACGATGGCCTTGAACAGCGTCGGACCGATCTGCTTGAAGAACGCCGAGTCGGTGCCAGGTAGGTCCTCGGTTTGAGGCAACAGCTCGCCCTGCGCATCGAGCAGCGGAGGCACGCTGGGCTGTGCCTGCTCTGCGGGATCTTGCCCCAGGGAAAAGCCTGCGGGGACCACCGCCGCTCTTTCCTCGGGATCGGGGGGTGAGGGACGGCGCTCGGCGACCCTGGGCGAGGCTCCGCGGGGCGGTTCGCTGGGCGTGACGGCTTCATCCTCTCGAGCCGGCTCGGCTGCGCTCGGAGACTGCTTCAAGTGCTCGGCGTCGCTCTTCGCCTCCTTCGCAGGCGTACGGGGCAGCGGTCGAGCAGCTTCGGCGGCGCTCAGGCGCCGGGTGTCTCCCTGACTGTCGACCTCGAGATGCACCGAGCCAGGCTCCGCCTTGGCCCCGGGAGGCGGTTCCGCTCGGCAGCCCGTCAGGCTCCCCAGACCGAGGAACCAACCGGTGAGCGCGAGCTTAGATAAGCGTCGAGGGTTGCACTTCTGCTGCCGTCCCATGCCCTGCCGCTAGCACTCTCGGAGCCCCACGGCCGAGTTTGTGGCGCGCGCGTCAGCGCTGGCAGCGCTCGCGAGGGACGTTCTTCAGCGCCTCCCAGCCTCGCCCACTCACGCTGCCCTGCTGGGGCAAGTAGGACAGCTTCTGCGCGGCGCCATCGCCGCGCACGAAGCGCACGCGCACCGGCAAGTCGGCGCGCCCCGCGGCGTAGTGGAGCTCCTGGATGGCGTCTCCGCGCTTCAGTCCGGCGCGCGCCGCCGGGCCCAGTGGGTCGAGCTCCGAGACATGCCGGGAAGCGTCCAGGGCGAAGCCCAGCGCGAACAACGGGAACCTGCGGGGGCGCTGGCGAAAGCACGGCCCGAGAGCCGTCGCCGGGAGGTCCCCTGGCTTGCCCTTCACGATCCAGTTATCGAAGCGCCCGCGCGCGTCGGGCAGCTGAGCCTCGAGGCGCCGGAGCAGGTCGTCGACGCTCTGGGGCTGGCCGGGCGTGACGTCGTCGCCCACGGCTGCTCGGTATGTTTCCTTGAGGATTTGAGACAGGCGCGGTGGCCCAGCACCTCGCTTGCCCCGCGAGGGCTCGGCGAGGCGAGCGTCTAGATCCGTCGCCCAGAGCGCGCCACGAGCCACCAGCAGTGCGATCGCGCCCTGTTCTCCCCGTCCCGCGGCGCGGGCCAGGGTCTGGTTGTCGAGCTCGCGATCGGGCGAAGTCTTCACGATCGCGGTGAGGCCCTCCACCTCCGCGGCGTACTCCTCGGGCTCCAGCTGTCCCATGCGAAACGCCACCTCCCGAGCGACGTAGCGCGCGAAGCCGGCGTTGAACCACAGCTGCCCCGTCGCGTCGTCCGCCGCCCCGAGCCAGAGACGTCCTCCCAGCCACTCACGCACGATGGCCTGAGCCACCGCGAGCGACAGCGTCCCGTCCCAGGGCTGCCCTGCGGCAACATGGACCAGGATGCTCCAGCTGCGGCGCGTGACCTCGTAGTTCCCTAGCGGACGCGAGTCGCTCAGCAAGAGCACCGTCAGGGGGGTGCTCCTGAGGTCGCCGAAGTACTCCCGGACCGCGCTGCGGAAGACGGCGTTCTGCGCGCTCACGAGCCGTGGATCGAAGGTCGTGTAGCCCACCCACGCGATCTCGTCCTGACCCTCTGGGCCAGCGAAGCGCGCGGAGCCGAGAGGACCGGCAATCAGGCTGATCTGCCGCAAGGCGCGCGAACTCAGCTCCAGGCTGCGTAGCTCGCCGACGCCCAGGCTGCTCGCGGCGCCCTGAGGCGCCCCCAGGTCACTCGAATGTATCCGTATGGATACCTGCAGGGGTGCGTCCGGGTGCTCGTCGGGCAAGAGGAGCAAGCGCTCGGCGCCGGCGCGAAGGCGGTTCGGATTCACCGCGTTGGCGTCGGTGGCGTCGGCGGAGAAGTCGCTGGCGCGCACCTCGTACTCGAGATCGAAGCTCTCCTGCGCCGGTAGCCTCACCGAGAGCCCGCCTCCCGCTGGGGTCGCGCGGAGCTTCGCGCGGTCCGCTCCGTCGATGCGCTCGAGGCGCACCAGGTCCGCGGCGCCTGCGTGCCGAATGCTCCAGGTCTTGCTGTTGACCTTGGCGCTCACGTGCTGGCGGATCCGCAGGCCTGGCGGCTCGAAGACTGGCGTGACCTCGATACCCAGATCGGCCCGTTCGAGGGCGTCGCGGGGCGCGGCTTGCTCAGCGGCGTCGCTCGTGGAGGCTCGGCTCTGTGGCGATGGAGGCGCTGGTGTGTGCGCGGGACAGTCGGCGGGCGGCGTGGTCGCGCATCCGGCCAGCAGCAGCGTGAAGCCGACGAGCCATCTCACGGGGCCGAGACTACTCGGCGTCCGCGGGGCCAACAACCACGAGCACGCTCGCGTCCTCGACCTGGTCGCCTTCAGCCACACGCACCTCTTTGACCACGCCGGTCTCGGGAGCTTTGACGGAGTGTTCCATCTTCATCGCCTCCAGGATTACCAGCACCTGTCCGGCCTCCACGTTCATGCCTGTTTCCGCGTGGAGTTTCACGACCTTGCCGGGCATGGGCGCGATGCAGGCGCCAGCTTCCACCTCCGCCTCCGCGCGCCTGAAGCGGGGCACGATGCGGAGCGCAGCGCTCCCGGCGACTCCGGCGACATAGGCATGATCACCCTTCAGCATGACTCGGGCGCTGCGCCGCATGGCAGCTTGCTCACCCTGCTGTAGCTCGTAGCGCAGGAGGTGCTCGTCAGCTTCCCAAGCGAGCGCTCGGCAGCTGAGCTGCTCGTCTCCGACCTGAACCAGCAGCTCGCCACCGCCACGGTTCTCGTACTCGACCCGTGTCAGCTCACCTGCGTGCTCCAGCTCGAGCCACTCGCGCTGAAAGCGGTTGTTTCGGAAGCCTGGTTCGAGGGCTGGCAACGGGCGATGTCGCTGGCGCCGGGCTTCATGCAGCGCGAGGGTGGCGACGGCGAGCGCTTCGACACTCCGGCTGGTCGCTGCGTCCCGGCCGCTCAGGTGCTCCTGGATGAAGTGCGTGTGGGTGTTCCCGGCGAGGAACTCTGGATGCTCCAGCACCCTGAGCAAGAAGGCGGTGTTGGTCTTGAGGCCCTGGATGCTGCTCAGGCCGAGCGCGCGCTGCATGCGGGAGATGGCCTCGTCGCGGTCGTGTCCCCAGGTGATCACCTTGGCCAGCATCGGATCGTAGTGGATGCCGATTTCGCTACCACTCTCGATGCCCGCGTCGACGCGCAAGCCCTCGACCTCCGGGAGCCAGAAGTCGACCACCGTGCCCGTCGTGGGCAAGAAGCCGTTGCTCGGATCCTCGGCGTACAGGCGGCACTCGACGGCGGCGCCGTTCATGCGCAACGTGTCCTGCTCGAGCTCCAGCGCTGCCCCCCGCGCGACGCGGATCTGTTCCCGGACGATGTCGACTCCGGTGACGGCCTCGGTGATGGGGTGCTCGACCTGCAGTCGCGTGTTCACCTCGAGGAAATAGAAATTTCCTTGCGGATCCAGGATGAACTCGACGGTGCCCGCGTTGTAGTATCCGACCGCCTCGCCGACGGCGACGGCCGCCTTGCCCATGCGCTCGCGCAGCTCCGGGTTCAGGGCGGGGGAGGGCGTCTCCTCGATGATCTTCTGGTGTCGGCGCTGGATCGAGCACTCACGCTCGAACAGGTGCAGCAGCTTGCCGTGTCGATCCCCGAGGATCTGGATCTCGACGTGTCTCGGCGACGTGATGTACTTCTCGATCAGCAGCGTGTCGTCGCCAAAGGAGCTCTTCGCTTCGCGCTTGGCTCCTTCGATGGCTGGCTCGAGGTCGGCTTCGCGCTCGACCACGCGCATGCCCTTGCCCCCGCCGCCCGCGCTGGCCTTGATCAGCACCGGGAATCCGATCTTCAGCGCCTCCTTGACCAAGGTGGCCGTGGATTGGTCGTCGCCCTCGTAACCCGGGATCACCGGGACGCCAGCGGCCGAGACCAGGCCCTTCGACACCTTCTTCGAGCCCATCTTGCGGATCGCCTCGGGGCTCGGGCCGATGAACGTCAGTCCCGCCGAGGCGCAGGCCTCGGCGAAGTCGGCGTTCTCGGCGAGAAACCCGAAGCCGGGGTGGACCGCGTCGGCGCCAGCCTGCCTGGCGGCGGCCAGGAGTTTATCCACGCGGAGATAGCTCTCGCTGGCCGCCGCGCCCCCCAAGCCCACGGCTTGATCCGCCAGGCGCACGAACGGCAGGTCCCGGTCGGCGTCGCTGAACACCGCGACGGTGCCGATCCCCATTCGATGCGCCGTGCGCATGATACGGGCGGCGATTTCTCCTCGGTTTGCAACCAGAATTCGGCTGACGCGCTGCATGAAGACGGACGCTAACTCAACGTCGTCGCCTTGGGTACGCCGCGCGCGCTGAAACTGGATTCCAACCAGGGCGGCAGCTCAACGCCGCTGGAGCCCGATCCTACCTGGCCACTTCGCCGGTGCTGTCGAGGGGGGCGTCGCTGATCCGCAGCTCGGGGGCGCGTGGCGCGCGAAGGCGGCTCACGGGATTGCGTTGCGGGTCGCTGGGCAAGCGCGGGGTGTCGGTGTGGCGCAGCGCGCTCACCGGCAGCGACAGGCGCTGCCAGGCGCCACGCATGCTGCTGGGGCGAGCGCCAAGGCTCGCGCGGCGCAGCTCCTCGAGCTGCGCGCGTCGATCGTGGGACTCCACGCGCAGCGCGAACTCGGTGCCCCGACGCTCCAGCTCGCGCAACAGGACGCCGCGTCGCGCCGCGGGATCCGGCAGCGCGATCACACCCACACGCCGCAAGGGTGTCCACATCGGCACGGCGATGGCGTGCATCGCGCCGAAGGTCGGAGCCAGCCACGCCGGGGTCTCGAGGATCAGCGTGCGCTCCACGTGATCGAGCCAGCTGCGCAGCTGACTGTCGAAGAGCGTCGTCACCTCGGCGCTGCTGGCCACCACGCCATCGCCCGGCGAGCCGCGCAGGGGCTCCACCACTGCCGCGGCCACCGCGGGGGTGGTCAGCCAGCGGAGCTCGTCCACGAAGTCGAGCAAGTTGGGGGCTTGGGCGCGCGACCCCACCTTGAGGAAGATCCCGCTCTGGGTGTGCGGGTGGTCCGATTTGGGGCGCGTGCGGTAGGTCACGCAGGAGTGAACGGGCTTCGGGCACGGACCTTGAGCGATCAGGCCTTGCGCACGCTATCCACGAGCAGATCCGGGCGATCCGACATGATCCCGTCGACGCCCAGGCGCCACAGAGCTCGCATTTCAGCCGGCTCGTCGATCGTCCAGACGTGCACCTGAATGCCGAGACGATGGGCGACGTCGACCAGATGACGGGTTACGACCGGCACGACTCCAACCTTTAGAGGTAACTGCAAGGCGTCATACGCTGGTTCCTCCCAGCGCCAAAGACCCAGGCGCGCGGCCAGCAAGAAGCGCAGGCTCTCTCGGCTGCCCGCCGAGGTGGCCACCCGCCCTCGAGATACCTCGCGGAAATCCTGCACCAGCGGGTCGAAGCTCGCCGCGATCAGCAGCTGCTCATGCACCCCTCGGCGCTCGATCAGGTCCCACATCGGCCTCACGATGTCTGGCTCTCGCTGCTTCAACTCCAGGTTCAGCCGCACCCCAGGAAAGCGCTCGAGGGTCTCCTCCAGGGTGGGGATGGTCAGGCCTCTGCCCCGATACGGATAGTGACGCTCTTGATGGAAGCGATAGCCCGCATCCAGCCGCTTCAGCTCGCTCAGCGTGAAATCACGGATGAAGCCCGAGCCGTTGGTGGTGCGCTCGACCCGCGCATCGTGGAACAGCACCAGCTCGCCGTCCCGAGTGCGGTGCACGTCGCTCTCGAGGTGAGAGCAGCCCAGGTCCAGCGCACCGGAGAACGCCTCCAGGGTGTTCTCCGGCCACAGCAGGGAACCACCGCGGTGGGCGAAGCACAGCCGATGACTGCGATAGTCCCCCGCTGGTCGGTACGTCCCTTCCAGGTTCTCCAAGAACGCGCGTGCCATGGTGCCGAGCATACTGAGCCCCGGTCAGCGGCGATACCTCGGCCTAACCTTGGGCGCGCTTGCGCTGTAGACTGAGGCGTTCATGGTCGAAACTCGGTACACCAGCGCATTTCCACGCAGCTGCGGCGTGGGCTCTCTGCGCCTTGCCGGGGCGGCCGTGCTGCTCGCCGTGCTGAGTCTCGGGACGAACGCCAGCGCCCAGACCATCGGTGGCGAGGTCGAACGCCACGTGGATGAGGGCCTGAAGTCCAAGCCGCGCTCCTCACCCCCAAAGAAGAAGAAGAAGAAGAAGAAGAAATCCACGAAGAAACCCGGGGGAACCAGGCCTGCGCCCCGGACTCATGGAAAAGGCGGCTACTGGTCTGGGGATGCCGGCGCGGAGCCAGCGTCGAAGCCTCCAGAGACCAAGTACCCGATTCGCGTGATCGGCGGCGGTCTGCGCATCGACCCAGGGCTCGGCGGAGCCTACCGAGGCTGGCGCCCTCAGGGTTACCCTGCGCTGGATGTTTCCACGCAGAATTACTATACCTGGAGCCTCGACGTCGGCGTCGGCTTCTTCGGCTGGGTCACGCTGCACCACGGCTACTACGAGTCGAGCTCCGCTGGTGCACCGAGTCGCCCGGAGGCAGCGATCACCGCGCGCGCCGGGAACTTGGCGCCGAAGCTGACCAAGGCCCTCGGCGTGATCGGCTTCCCGGTGGTGAGCTTCGTCTGGGAGCCGATCTTCCGCTACGAGACCCGCGCCTTCGAGACCACGGTCACGCCCAAGCGACCCGTGCGCGTGATCCCTCACGCCGCGAGGTCGGACCAGCCGACCACGGACTTTCCGTTGACGGAGGAGCCGCTGACCATGGTGAGCGGCTTCGAGACCTTCATCGTCGGCGTGAAGTACAACCACGACAACGACCCCACGGGCATCGTCCAGGTGCCCAAGGGCGACTTCCCCGAGATCTACCTGGGCCTTGGCCTGACCAGCTACTCAAAACCCTATCAGGTCCGCGTCGACGACTTCGTGCTCGACGAGCTGGTGTTCGATGCACGTTTCCGTGGGGCAGGCTTGGCGTTCGGGGGTGAGACGCGACGTACCCCGACCAGGTTCTATGGAAGCCTCTCGAGCCAGGTAGGCCTCGGCGAGGTCTTGCTGCTCGAGGACTACAGCCTGAATGACGCGCTTCCCGACGACTGGCTGATCGGTTACGCCCAGGGCGAGCTCACCTTCGGCTACCTGCATCCGCTCTTGAAGACGGCACCGACGTTGCTCGGCGGCATCGAGGCCACCGTCGGCGGCATGACGTTCTTCTACTTCAAGACCTTCCAGGCCGAAGGCGAGCGCGAGACCCCGCCGCTCAACTGGGACATCCTGTGGGGCCTGCACGCATACTTGACGCTACCGCTCTAGCCGCCTCACGTCCCGCGTCGGAGTGGCACCAGCGCACGCAGCGCGGGGCTCCGCAGCCACAGGCCGAGCCAGAGCAGCGCGGCGACGTAGACCGGGAACAGCACGTGGCTGAGCAGGGGATTGCCGAGTCGGACATGGGTCGCGATTGCGCCGCCCAGATAGCCGGTCCAGAGGATGGCGCCGAGCACCGAGGTCCGCGGGAAGAGGTAGGTGACGAGACACGCGAGCTGGGTGACCCCGAGCGGGAAGACGACGCTGGGGTCGTAGCCGAGCTGCTGGGTGCTCTCGATCGCTGGTGCGGTGGTCAAGAGCTTCATCGTCGCATCCATGATCAGGAAGGCGACGGCCAGGCCGCTCGAGACGTAGCCTCCGATCCTGGCGGCACGGGAGGGTGCTCTGGAGCTGGTGGGTGCGGCTTCGGGGCTGGGGAGGGCAGGGTTCTGCATGGGTTTCTCCGACATTGGTGAGATTACAGGGATAGACTGCGCCGGGCGGGGAAACTCATCGCGCTCCTCGCAGTATCAGTACCGGCGACGACTGCTCTCACCCCCAACCCCTGGAAATCCGCAAGAAGCCTGACGACATGGAGCCTCAGCTGACGTCCTCGGATCGCGAACACCTGAAGGTGCTCAGCATCCTCTTCTACGTCTACGGAGGGTTTCAGACCCTGGTTGGCTTCGTGGGTGGGATCTACGTGTTCATGGGCGGCCTGATGCTGAACGAGCCGGCGTTCTCCGGGAGCCGCGCGCCGCCGGGCATCGAGGCGATGCCCTGGTTCTTCATTGCCGTAGGGATCTTCATCTCGATCTGGCTCTGGGCTCTGGCGGCGCTCTCCTTCGCCACCGCGCGCAGCCTGGGCCAGCGCAGGCGCCACGTCCTGTGCATCATCGGGTCGGCGCTGATCCTGCTGAACATGCCGCTCGGCACGGCCCTGGGCATCTTCTCGCTGGTCGTGCTGCTGCGCCCCAGCGTCAAGGCGGCGTTCACGCGCCCAGAGGCGTTCCAAGGCTACGACGCGCCGTATCCGCCGGCGCTCTGAGGTCGCGGGCGGCGTATCGGCGCACCGGCTTCGGGCTCAGGCTCAGTGCCTGAAGATCCCCCAGCTGGTGCTGCCTTCGACCTTGGCGCTGAGCGCCGCGGAGAGGCTGATCGCGATCACGTCGCGGGTGTGACGGGGGTCGATGATGCCGTCGTCCCACAGGTGTGCCGTCGAGAACAGCGGGTTGCTGTCGTTCTCGATCTGCAGCTCGAGCATCTTCTTCATCATCTCGAGTTGCTGCTCGTCGACCTCGGTGCCCTTCTTCGCGGCGGCGCCGCGCTGGATGATCTCGAGCACGCCGGCGAGCTGCTTGCCGCCCATCACCGCGATGCGATGGCTGGGCCAGGTGAAGAGAAAGCGCGGCTGGTAGGCGCGGCCACACATCGCGTAGTTCCCGGCGCCGTAGCTCATGCCCATCATGATGGTGATGGCCGGCACGGTGCTGTTGCTGACGGCGTTGATCAGCTTCGCACCGTTCTTGATGATGCCTTCCTGTTCGTACTTCTTGCCGACCATGAAGCCGCTGATGTTCTGGAGAAAGACCAGCGGGATGTCGTTCTGATTGCACAGCTGGATGAACTGCGCGCCCTTGTTTGCGCTCTCGCTGAACAACACGCCGTTGTTGGCGAGGATGCCTACAGGATATCCGTGGAGAAACGCCCATCCGCAGATCAGCGTGTTGCCGTACAGCGGCTTGAACTCGCTGAACCGCGAGCCATCGACGATGCGCGCGATCACCTCCCGGGCGTCGAACGGCACGCGCAGGTCGGCCGAGGCGATGCCGAGCAGGTCTTCGGCCGAGTAGAGTGGCGGCTCGACCTCGCGAGTCGGCGCGGGGCCGTGCTTGCGCCAGTTGAGGTGCGCCATGATCTCGCGCCCGAGACGGATGGCGTCGGCCTCGTCTTCTGCCAGGTAGTCGCTCACCCCCGAGATCTTCGAGTGCATCTCGGCGCCACCGAGCTCTTCGTGATCCGTCTCCTCTCCTGTGGCCATCTTCACCAGCGGCGGGCCAGCCAGGTAGACCTGAGCCTGCTGCTTGACCATCACGGTGTAGTCGCTCATGCCGGGGATGTAGGCGCCACCCGCCGTCGAGCTGCCGAAGACGAGGCACACGGTGGGCACGCGCTGCTCGGAGCGCCGCGTCAGATCGCGGAAGGTGCGACCCCCAGGCACGAAGATCTTGCTCTGGTTCGGCAGGTCCGCGCCGGCGCTCTCCACGAGGTGCATCGCTGGCAAGCGGTTCTGTTCCGCTATTTCCGCGAGGCGATGGCTCTTGAGCACGCCGTACTCACTCACGGCGCCGCCCTTCAGCGTCGCCTCGGTCGCCGTGATCAGACACTCGACGCCGCTGACCACGCCGATGCCGCCGATGTTGCCGGCGCCGGGCGAGTTGCCGCTGATGTCGTAACCCGCCAGCGGACACAGCTCGAGGAAGTGCGAGTCGCGATCGAGCAGCAGCTCGACCCGCTCGCGGGGCAGGAGCTTGCCCGCGTTCCGGTGGCGCTCGACGTACTTCGGTCCGCCGCCGGCGCGCGCCTTGGCGAGGAGTTCCTCGACCTTGCCAAGCACCTCCAGGTTCGCCTCGCGATTCGAGACGAACGTCTCGTCCTTGGGCTGCACCTTGGTGGGCAGAGCGGGGAACTCCTGCGCGCTGGAAGGAGTGCTCGTGGGGGTGACTCGGTGGGCGCTGCTCAACATCGCTGCCGAGGCTATCCGATGCGAGAGCCATTGGCGACGCGCTGCGCCGCGCTGGGAAGTTGCTGCTTGGAATCGAGTTCCGGCGCGCTGGGGTATTCCAGGCGCCGTCTCCCGGAGTCGGGCTACTCGACCTGCAGCGGAACCGTTGCGACGCCCTCCTCGCCCAGCGACACGTAGAACTGCTGGTCGTCGTAGGCGACGTCTTCCGGGAAGCCCAGGTGGAGCTGCGGACCGAGCCGAGGGCTGCCTGGCGTCGTGACGTCGAGCACACTCGAATAGTCATCCGCGGAGATCATCGCGTACCGGCCGTTGGGCACGATGGACAAGGCTCCGGTTAGATCCAGACCGTTCAGGTCGAGTTCCCTCGATTCGAGTTTCCCCGTGGAGAATCCGCTCACGAGGTCCACCTTCCAACCGCGAACGACGTGGTCTGGAGCGTAGCGCGTGCCGAACCGCACATAGGCGACGCCGTGCCCGATGGCCACTTCACTCGGCGGGCGGTTCCCTTCGAGGGGCAGGCTCGACTTGAGCTCGACGACCCCCGAGGCATCGACCAGATTCAGAGTATAGCTGAACCACTCACAGGACCCCGCCGCGAAGTTCGCGTAGCCGTGTTCGGTGTGACACTCCTCGTAGGTCGCGGGCTCCTGGTGTCTCGTGTAGGTCATGGTCAGCAGAAGCCCGGTGTCGGGGTCGATGCCGAGGAGCGAGCCTGGGATGTTCGTTTTCTCGACCGTCGGGTGAGCGGGGTCTGTGACGTCGATGCGGTCCAAGTAGAAGCGCACTCGACCATCGGCTGCGGGTTCGTAGTGACTCGAGTAGAGCTTGCCCTGATGCGCGATCAGACCCGTTTGACCAAAGGCGTCGTCCCACTCGAGGGTGCTGGTCGAAGGCGTGGTGGGGCTGGAGAAGTCGACCACGTCGATCGTCACGTGGCGATCTCCTACCGCGGCGACGGCGCCCGCGCCGGCGAGCCCCTCCATCACGGTCTCGGACGCGTCGAGGTGTCGCCGGATCAGGCTCTTCCCGACGAAGACCTCGGCGCTGCCCGAGTCGATGACAGCGCTGGCAGCGAGCGCGGTCTCCGTCATGGGCATGGGAAGAGCGTCCTGAGCGACCAGCCGTGGTGCCTTCGGGTCGGAGAGGTCGACGACGGAGACTCGAGGCGCTTCCGGCGAGCCGGTCCCGTGCACCCTCGCTTGGTGCTCGAAGTAGATCATGGAGCCATCGGCGTGCATGGAGCCCAAGCGGAGATAGCCGTTCTCCGCTCCTTGCACTGGAATGGCCAGCGTGCCTTCAGGGGTGAAGCTGTCTCCAGCGTTCTTGCGAACGATCTCCAGTGAGAGGTCGAGAGCGTTCGAGGCGGCCACTCGGCGCACGAGGTACTCGCCGGTCGCGATCGTGCTCTCGATCGGGCGCGTCAGCTGCAGATCTGCGGTCGCCCTCGGGTTGTCGCGGTCGCTCAAGTCGAAGCTCGTGAGCGCGGACGTGCCGAGTGAGAGCCAGCGTTGCTGCTTCTGAAAGACTGCTCCATAAGGGAGGGTCCCCCGCGGCTCGAGGGAATCTTTCGTCCAGTCGAAGAGCTTCAGTGCACGGTCGGACGAGTCAAGGAACGGCACGAAGAGCAGGCCCTCTGGCTCGGCGAACTGCAGCGTGCTTTGGCTCCAGCCAAGAGTGCGACCTTCGAACGGGGCATCGACCAGTAGGGCGGGAGACTGGACGTCGCTGACGTCGAAGGTCGAGACGTGGAGGCGGGGCTCTGTGCCGACCTCGTGTCGCACGTACAGCCTATTTCCCCTAGGATCTATGTGCAACACCTCTCCGGGCACCGTCACCGCACCAGCTTGCTTGGGCGCTGCTGGATCCGTCAGGTCGAGCGGCACCAGGTTGGCAGTGGCCGAACTGGAATAGGCGAACGCGTGAGCTCCATCGAAGCGCGCACCTTGAAGTGCGTCTGCGGGCAGCTGAAGCTCGAGGGCAGCGAGCGGGGTGACGGAATCCGCGCTCGCCACGGTGAAGGTGGACAGGGTCGCAGAGGGGTACGCGCGTGCCAACACCCGCAGCACGCCGCCCGACTCGTTCATCTGCCAGCGCTGGCTGATGCTTCCGAGCCCGTGCAGGCTCGCCCCGAGGCGCATCGTTCCCGTCCCCGCCGAGATGTCCACCACCTGGATGTCGGAGGTCGAGGTCGGGTCCGCACCAGGGATTGCAACGTAAAGGCGTTGCTCGCTGACGCTGACGGTGTGGCGCGGGGCAGAGCCAGCGCCCTGGGTCGGGTCCTCGAAGGCCAGATGCCCGACCGCCTTCACGGCACCGGCAGCGTCGCTGATGTCGAATGAGGTGATCGTGGTGCGGGGCTGGGCTCCACAGTCCGTGCAGGCGCCGTTCTCCTGACTCACGAGGTAGAGCACGTCTCCGATGACGTAGGAGTCGGTGACCTCCCCGGGCACGCGGATCTCGCCGACCTGCCTGATGGCTGCCGGGTCGCTGACGTCCAGCGCCAGGAGGCGGCTCGAGTAGTCGTAGTGGGTCGTGAACCGGTCGATGTCGCGGCGAAAGGTCAACCCGTAGACTATGTTTCCGCGTAGATACATGCCGCGGGAGAGATCGTGCGTCCTGTATCTGCCCAGCAACCTCGTCTGGTCCGGGGCTGCGCCGTCGACCACCGCGAGACCTGAGACGAACGAGTAGAAACGATTCCCCGCGGTCTGGAAGGCGTGCGCTCGCTCGATCGCGTCGCTCGGGGCATTGGCCCCTTGGTCCTCGGGCGGGGTGTCAGAAGGCGCACCGCCGCTGCCATCGTCCCCACCCGTGCCAGCGCTCCCCCACTCATAGCCTCCTTGCTCAGGGTCGTCTGACAGAAAGTCTCCAGGTGCGTTGGAGGCGTCGGAGGCGTCGGACGCATCAGGGCCGTCTGGGGAGCTGGCCCCGGAAGGCTGCTTGGGGTCACTGGCGCAGCCAACGTAGACGGCGCCGGCGGCGAGGCAGAGGCCCAGCGCCTGGAGCAGACGATGGCGAGGTGGCGTGAGGCGGGTAGGAGCCAAGCGTGACATACCAGACGACACAGCAAGATGCTGGCCAACGAGCAAATCAGCTCGATTCACCTGGGATCCGCGCTCCATCTCCGACTCCCCGGCGGTCGGCTCAGGTTGGCACAGCTCCGTCCATGCCGTAGCCGTGCGGTCTCGAGCTCGGCTATGCTCGGAGCGTCATGGACTCCGTTCGACTCGATCGCTGGCTATGGGCGGCGCGGCTCTACAAGACACGCACCGCGGCCGCCGCCGCTTGTACGGGTGGCCTGGTCAAGCTGAACGACGGTGCGGCGAAGCCCGCAGCGAAGCTCAAGGTCGGTGACCAGGTGCGCGCTCAGGCTCCGCGCGGACTGGTGATATTGGAGGTAGCGCAGCTTGCCGAGAAGCGGCTGGCGCCGGCTCCGGCGCGCGAGCTGTACGTCGATCACTCTCCCCCACCACCCCCGCGAGAGCAACGCATGCAGGAGGTGCCGATCCGTGATCGCGGCGCGGGACGTCCAACGAAGGCCGACCGACGGGCGATGGAGCGCCTGCGTCGCTGGATCGACGAGTAGCTCCAGACTCCGCCAGCAGAGCTTGCTTCGTTGGGCGCCTGGCGCAGCCTGCAAGTCTCCGTTTCCGTGGCGCGTTCTGGGGGTGAGGTGCTCCAGCGCAGACGCTCCAGCCCGCGGAAACCAGCACAATCTGCGCGCCCGGCCAGTTCGCGTGCTCGAAACCTGCGTGGCTTCCTCCCGCGGAAACGCGCCTGGCACGATTCGCGCAACTCCTTCGGAGCATCAACCCCGGATCGGCGCTTCTCGCGCAAACAGGGCCGATTTCGCTGGCGAGATCGGACGTCTGTCCATTCTCGACTGGCGGATACCGACGCGTCCTTCGACACGCTGATCGGTTACGTACGGAAACATCGGGCGGACGCGTGCTTCGAGAGCTGGCCCGCGGGTTGCACATCGGGAGGTCATGACCGTCGCGCTCAAGCTGGTTCGCTCAGAAAATGCGCTGCACGAGATGACGTCCAACGAACACGCTCGGATCCTCGGGGCGCTGCCCGCAGCGGTCATCGGCCTCAGTCGGGACGGAACCATCGTCCTCGCCAACGAGAGCGCCGTGCGCGTGCTGGGACGCGACTCTCAGACCTTGATCGGAACCTCCGTGGCGGACGTCCTGGTGTCGATGGACGAGATCCGCAGGGCCGCTGGAGACTCCGCGGACGAGCGAGCCATGGGGCACGCGGCGGAGGACACGGGGCGCACGTTTGGCTTCGACGTGTCTCGGATCGATGCCAGCGAACCCGGCAGCGCGGAGTACGCGGTGGTGTTCCGCGACATCACGGGCTTCGAGCAGCTTCGCCAGGAGCGAGATCGCCTGCTGCGCCTCGCGGCGGTCAGCGACATCTTGCCGTCGGTGCTGCACGAGCTGAAGAACCCGCTCGCTGCGATCAGTACGTCCGTCGAGCTGATGCTCGAGGAGCTGCCAGAAGGCACCACGCAAGAGGATCTACACGCCGTGCTCACCGAGATGCGGCGCATGAAGCTCACCCTCGAGGGCCTCGGTTCGGTCGGGCGCTCCTTGTTGAGTAGCCGCAACACCGCGGTGGACCACGCCCTGCGAGACGCGGTACGAGTGCTCGGTGCACAGGCGCGTTCACGTCGCATCGAGGTGACGAGCGATATCTCGGACATGCCGCTCTTGCCGGTGGACATCTCGGTGGTTCGGGCGATCGCGTTCAACCTGATCACCAACGCCGTGCACGCTTGCGACGCCGGAGACTGGATTCGTGTCGGCGCGGGCTTCGACGCGGGCTCCAAGCAGCTCGTCCTGAGTGTCGAAGACAGCGGGCAAGGCATGACGCCCGAAGTGCTCGAGCGCTGCATGGAGCTGTTCTACACCACCAAGAGCAAGGGCACTGGTATCGGTCTGGCCCTGTGCAGTACCGCGGTGCGTTCGGCTGGGGGTGTCTTCGATATCCGCTCGGAACCGGGAAAGGGTACGTGTGTCGAGATGCGAGTGACCCTGCCCGGTCGAGCGCCGGTCAAGGGGCCACGCCGCGCGCGGCGCGGATAGGTCTTAGGTTTCGGGTTCATTGTCCGCATAACCGCGGGGATTTTGGTGAGGCCTTCCGGTCTCGCCGTTGGGATGGTGCGCGCCGCGATTGGCGCTTCGCTGACGATCAGAACAACGAAGGAGAACTAGGAGCATGGCAAGGACCGAGGAACTGAATCGCATTCTGCGATCGCTGCAGTCTGGTACCCCGGAGATCGAAGCGAGCGCGCTGATCTCCGACGACGGTTTGATGATCGCGAGCGCACTTCCGCAGCACCTGGATGAGGTCCGTGTCGCGGGCATGAGCGCCACGCTCTTGAGCCTGGGAACGCGGGCCTCCAGCGAGCTCGAGCGAGGCGGGCTCCAGCAGGTGCTGATTCGCGGTGATCAGGGCTTCGCGGTGATGGTCACTGCCGCAGAGGGCACGATGTTGCTCACTCTGACCACGGCCGAGGCCAAGCTGGGCCTCATCTTCTTGGACATGAGTCGGGCAGTCAAAGAGATCCGGAAGGTTCTCTGAGGCCAGGGACGTGAGGAGGTCGAGGTAGGCGATGGCATTGGTGTTGCTGATCGAAGACGAGGAGATGTTGCGCTCTTCGATGTCGCGCGGAATCGCCAAGCTCGCTGGGGTGGAGGTCGAGGACGCGGGCTCCCTGGAGGAAGCGCTCGTGCTGATCGACCGTTGCCCGCCGGACGTCATCGTCTCCGACATCGACCTCCCGCGACGTTCCGGCCTCGAACTGCTGGGGGAGCTCGGGCAGCGTCGACTCCGGATCCCGGTGATCTACGCCTCCGGCTACCTCACGGCCTATCGCTCTCAGATCCCGCAGCACGCGGACGTGGACGTCATGGAGAAGCCCGTGAGCCTCGAGGAGCTTCGGGCGGCCATCGAGCGTCGTCTCAACCAAAGCCGCAACTCCATGGAAATCGCACCGTTCTCGGTGCCCGACTACCTGCAGCTGGCCTGCATGGGTCGGCACTCGGTGGTGGTCGATGTCGAACGGGGGGGGCAGCGCCTTGGCGAGATCGTGGTCTGGAAGGGGGACGTCGTTTCCGCGAGGGATGAGCGCGGCAGTGGCGAGGACGCGCTGCGCAGGTTGGCCTTCATGAAGGGCAGCCTGGTGCACTGCAAGACACTGCTCGAGCAACCGCGCGAGCAGAACTTGGAGGGAAACTGGGAGTGGCTGCTGATGGAAGCCGCGCGCCAGGCCGATGAGCTCGGCAACTCCCCCGACGACTGGCAGCCCGAGCAGCACTCCGCGGTGATGCGCGCGGCTGCACCCGCGGATGCGAGTGACCTGTTCGGGGCGGAAGAGCAGCCCGTGCAGGAACCCTCGCCGGAGCCCGAGCTGAGCCCCGCCGAGCGCGCGTTCAACGAGGCGTGGGACCGCGGGATAGAGGCGCTGCTGGCCAAGCGCTACACCGTCGCGCTGCTCGCGTTTCAGGAGGCGGGCGAGCTGAACCCCGACGACCCCAAGGTACGAGCGAACCTCAAGCGACTCCACGAAATGGGGATCGAAGAACCATCCGCAGACTGAGCTGCGGAAGCCCTCGGCGCGGTTTCGTCAAGCCGCGAGGAACTGAACGAACGAAATCCGTCGAACAACATTTACTGGGTGGAAATAATGGCACGTAGAATCGCACTGGTCAGTCAGAAGGGAGGCGTCGGCAAGACGACAGTCGCCCTCAACCTGGCGCTTGCGCTCGCGGAGCGCGGTCGCCGAACTCTGCTCGTCGACTTGGACCCACAGGGAGGAATCGGGCACGCACTATCCCGTGGCGACACCGAACTCGTCGGGCTGGCTGATCTGCTGATGGGGCAGATCCAGCCCGAGGAGGCGATCCTGCCGACCAAGGTGCCGCGGCTGTCGCTGTTTCCACGCGGCCGTTTGGATCCGGCTGACGTGTGTGACTTCGAGCTAGCGCTGGCGTCAGCTGGTGTCCTCGACTCCACGCTCGCCAAGGTTGAAGACGACTTCGACATCACGGTGCTCGATAACCCTTCGGGGCTGGGCCTGATCACTCGTGCGGCCCTCACCCTCGCCGACTTTGCGCTGATCCCGTTCCAGGCTCAGCCGCTGGCTCTTCGCTCGACGTCGCAGGTCCTGCGCGTGATCGACCGCGTTCGAGGCGGGGAGAACCCGAAGCTCCAGCTGCTCGGCATCTTGCCCACCATGGTCGAGCGGGACAACGACGCCTCGCACGCCGTGATGATGGACATCTGGAGCAGCTTCGAGGCCGTCACCGACACCACGATTCCGCGCGCAAACGTCTTCGCTGACGCCAGTCTGCGCGGGCTGCCCGTAGGGTTCCTCAGCGGACCCGTCTCGCCCGAAGCGCGTCGCTTCGAAGTTCTGGCTTCCGAAGTGGAAAGCCTGATGGACCAGCTCACCCCAATGGAGAAGCAAGATGTCGTACGACCAGAGCGTGCCCTCCTCTGATTTGGAGTTCGCCGTACAGCTGTCCCGCCGCCTGCGCGAAGACAGCCGCAACAACTCACGTCTAGACCCTCGCCCACGCTACGTACGCTTCGACGCCCGGCGCTTCCTGCCCGGCGGAGTGGAGCTGGGACAGCGCAAGAGTCGCACCTTTGGTGCCGATGCCTGGAACCAGCTGCTCGACGGCTGCATCGGCATCGCTCAAGCAGACTCTGCGTTCCTGATGGAGCCCCAGGGGCTGGTCGTCGCCGCTCGGGGTCGACTGTCGGCGGACGTCGCGGAGGGAATCGGCGGGCGCCTGATGCTGGCCCTGGACCAGGCTGCGCAGATGTCTCCAGGGAAGTCGCACACCGTCTGCGTCGAGTTCGACGGACGCTGGCTCACTGGAGTTCGCCTCACCGTGGGCGACACATTGCTCACGCTTGGGGTCACCGCGGAGCAGCCGCTCCCGAGGGATATCCGTGAGGCACTAGAGGAGTTGATCGCGGCCACCAACGCGGTTGGGGATTGAGGAGGCGGACATGAGTGGGACGGTTTTATTCGAGAGCGAGGGGCACAAGAACGTACTGCTGCCCGTATTCGACCAGGGAGAGGCGGTGCCCGCCAACCAACATGTCGTCGTGCACGGCAAGGAGGGCATGATCCTCGACCCTGGAGGGCACAAGATCTACACCCGGGTGCTGTCGGACACGACCTCGGTGCTCAAGGGAGCCGAGCTGAAGTACATCTTCCTTTCACACCAGGATCCCGACATCGTGGCCGCCACGAACGGTTGGTTGATGACCACTGACGCGGTGGCCTACACACCATCCGTGTGGAAACGATTCATTCCCCACTTTGGTCTCGATCGGCTGGTCGTCGACCGGTTGCTCGGCGTCCCCGACCAGGGCATGCGGATCGAACTGGGGGGCCAGGAGCTGCTGATCCTACCGGCGCATTTCCTGCACTCGTGTGGCAACATCCAGCTCTACGACCCCGTGTCGAAGATCCTGTACACGGGCGATCTCGGCGCGTCGCTGGGCCAGGACTACGACGTGGTCACGGACTTCGACAGTCACCTCGAGTTCATGCAGGGCTTCCACGAGCGCTACATGGCCAGCAACGCTGCCATGCGCCTGTGGGCGAACATGGTCAGGGGACTCGACATCGACATGATCGCTCCTCAGCACGGCGCGCGCTTCCCTGGCAAGGAGCTCGTCAATCGGTTCATCGCCTGGGCGGCGGAGCTGCGCTGCGGAATCGATCTCATGCAGAACGTCATCGCAATACCAGGGGGAAAATAGATGAGCGCGACCTACGCCACCTTCGAGGGGCTAAAGCGGTTCCTGGGCTTCGCTGACCAGGACGCCGAGAACCTCAAGAGCCTGGCACCGATCTTCGATCGACTCGGACCAGGGATCACCGACGCCTTCTACGAAGCGTTGGGACGCAACCCGGACACCGCGAAGTTCCTCGAGGGGCGAGTCGACCAGCTGAAGCGAACACACCAGCAGTGGATGCAGGAGCTCTTCGCTGGCGAGTACGCGGAGGCGTACTTCGACTCGAGGATGCGGATCGGGCTCGCTCACGTACGCATCGGTCTGGCTGCGTACTGGGTGGAGGCAGTCATGAGCGTCATCCGCTCGGAGGGGCTGAAGGCCATGGCTCGCGAGATCGGCGATGCTGACGAGCTGGCCAGCAAGGCCGCCAGCCTGGCGCGCATCTGTGACCTCGATCTGGCCATCATCAACCTGTCCTATGGCGAAGACCGCCTGGACCGCTTGAGCGAGTTCACGGGTATGAAGCGGGCGCTGATCGAGAACATCATCAGCATTCCGCGAAAGACGGCCTGAGCACGCGACTCGAGGCGTCCGCCTCGATCAGCGCTGCAGACCCGGGATCGCGCGCAGCACGCCTGGGTTCAGGAGCCGTGGACGCTCCGAGGGGGCAGGCGCTCCGTCTTCCTCCTCCGGTGCGTCCTCTTCTTGCCCCGAGGATCCACCGGAGCCTTGCGGGGCTGGAGCTTCGTCCACCTCTTCCTCGGCTTCGTCCACCTGCTCCGCCGGCTCCTCATCCTCGACCGCGCGATCGTTCGAGAACTGGCGGGTCTCGGGTTCCGGTGGGGGCGGGATCTCGCGCCGGACCGGCAGCGAGGGCTGGCGCACCGGCGGCGCGGGACGCGCGTTCAGGGTGCGATTGCGATCGGCGAGGCGCTGCAAGCTTCCGCGGCGAGTGTTGCCGCTGCTCAGCGACTTCGTGCTCTCGCTCGAATCGTCGCTGTCTTCCAGAGAGAGCTTCTCGCTCAGGCCAGTCTGGGTCGGTATCCCCGCGCGCTTGCTCAGCCTGGTCACCTCCGGCGCCGCGAAGAGCTGCGCGGGGGTCGACGGCACCACCAGCGCCGTGATCAGACTCATGACCAGCGCGAGGGTGAGCAAGGCGAAGAACGGCGTCCAGCGCCACTCCAGGAGTGACCCTCGCTCTGCGCCGGAAGCCTTGATGCCTTGCATGATCGCTCCTGGAGTCTAGCCGGCCGATCGCGGTCGGCCAACGTGGCTTTTGCGGTGTCGAGAGCGCTGGCCGAGCGAGCTGCGTAGACACCCGGCTGATGCGAACGAAACATCCAGAATTGCAGGGATTCGGGTGAGACAGGCTGACACGCGGCCCTGAGCCCGGTCCCCTGGGGTCGGCTCGCATTTCGCGGTTCGTGTGCCGCTCCCCCCGAGCTCAGCTGCAGACCTGCGGCCTGCGCCTTCGCGGCTCGCGGGCTCGGTCGCTGCCCCGCTCGCAGTTCACGGTTCGCGGGCGGGGGATAGTCAGCCACCGCTGGTTGCGTCCTCGGCGGAGGCGTCCGGGGGCGTCGCGTCCTCCAGGTCGTCCAGGTAGCCGTCGGGAAGCGCGACTTGCTGTGTCCCAGAGCTCTTGCCGCGTGGAACTCTCATCGCCGTGGGTGGGAACGGCTGCTGCGCGTCGACGCTCTGCGCGATGCGGCGCAGATCCGCGAGGCTCTCGATCTTCATGAAGCTGCCACGCAGCGCGGCGCTGCCGCGAAAGCCCTTGGTGTACCACGTCGTGTGCTTGCGGAACGAGCGCACCGCCATGGGCTCTCCGAACCACGCGGCGAGCAACTCCGCATGCCGCAGCATGACGCCCATCACGGCGCCCAGTCGAGGCGGGTTCTGCGGCGGGCGGCCCTCGAAGACATCGGCCAGATCACGGAACAGCCAGGGACGTCCGAGGCACCCTCGCCCCACGATCACTCCATCGCAGCCGGTCATGCGCATCATGCGTAGCGCGTCCTCGGCTTCCCAGATGTCCCCGTTGCCCAGCACGGGGATCCGAACTTCGCTCTTCAAGGTGCCGATGGCGTCCCAGCGCGCCTCTCCGTCGTACAGCTGCGCTGCAGTGCGGGCGTGAAGACCAACCGCGGCGCAGCCTTCGTCTTCGGCGATGCGACCCGTCTCCAGGAAGGTGTGGTGGGCTTCGTCGATGCCGATGCGAAACTTGATGGTCACCGGGATGTGCTCGGCGTTGCTCACCGCCGCGCGCACGATGTTGCGCAGCAGCCGAGGCTTGACCGGGATCGCCGCGCCACCTCCCTTGCGCGTCACCTTGCGCACCGGGCAGCCGAAGTTCATGTCGATGTGGTCCACGCGACCCTCGCCCACCAGCCGCTTCACCGCCTCGCCGACGTAGTACGGATCCACGCCGTAGAGCTGCAGGCTGCGCGGCGACTCATCGGGCCCGAAGTCGGCGAGCTTCAGCGTCTTGTCTCGTCCCTCGACCAGCGGGCGCGCGGTGATCATCTCGCTGACGTAGAGCCCCGCACCGAACTCCCGGCAGATGGCGCGGAAGGGGTAGTTGGTCACTCCCGCCATTGGAGCCAGGACGACCGGCGGCCACACTTGCAGGTCGCCCAGCTCGAGCGGTCGAAACTCGGCAGGCCTGGCGGGCTCGACCTGGCTGTTCACATCACTCTGGTAGATCGCGTCCATGCTTCGTCGCTCCGGGGGTGGTCTCGGAGCGGCGCAAGCATGCGCCACGACGCCCGCCGAGGCACGCCATTCCCGGCGTTTTTACCCGGATCCCGGGACTCGAGCGGGGCTCCGAGCTCAGCGGATGCTCTTTCGGCGACTTCAACGCTGGGTGAGCTTGATCTGCCGCTGGACGAAGCCGACCCGTGGGCACCCGACGCGAAGCTCGACCTCGCCATGACCGCGGACCACGAAGCTGCGCACGGCGAGGCTCCCACCGCTGCTGCGCGGATAGTGGACGGCGGATGCGTAGTAGCCTCGCCCCCAGCCCTCGAGGTCCGGCAGCTCCTGGATGTGACCGCTGGGGCTGACCAGCTCGGCGCTCGCCGGAAGCTCGATCTCGAGGCATGGCGGGGTGTTCCACTCGAGCTGCTTCGCGGACGGTAGCCCATAGCTCGCGAGGTAGCCGAGATTTTCTACATGGCAATCCAGACGGTGCAGGCCGTCACCGAGCGACTGTTGCTCGACCCTCAGGACGATCCGCGGACATAGAGCTGCTACCCTGAGGAAGCAGGCGCTCTGAGCCTGGCAGACCTCGTCGATGCGCTCGTAGGGAGGGTTCCAGATCCCGACGAGCGGAAGCAGCCCGCCGACCTCGAGTTCTCCGAGCTGGGGGTGAGAGAACGTCTTCCAGGGCTGGAAGACGCGTCCATGGTTGTGGAGCTTGTCCCACTCCACGGCTCGCTCGTGGTCCGAGTCGCTGGCGTGGCTGTACGCGTGCACGAAGGGGTGCTTGCGATCCATGCCGATCTGTCGAAAGAAGTCCCACAGCTCGCAGACGTAGGCGATGGCCCCTCGCTGATGGTAGCCGTAGTCGGACATGTCGCCGCGCAGCGGCTTGTCTGGTTCGTAGGTGAACTCTTCGTAGCCGCTCACCACGGGGTAGCCGGTGAACTCCTCGGCCCAGGCCTCGAGCTGCTTGAAGATCGCGAGATCCCCCTGATCCATCTTGTTGTCGGGGACGTCGCCGCGGGGCCGAATGAAGACGCCGCCAAAGGTGTGGAAATTGAGCCAGGCGAAGAGCGACGGTAGGCGCGTCGTGTACTCGAGCACGGCTCGAGACTCCGGCTCGCTCCCTGGGTAGTCCCCGGCGCCGAGCTGCTCGTGCTCCGGGGCCCAGGCCCAGGGGAAGTTGCGGTTCAGATCGGGCGCGTGATCGCTGAGCATCGTCGGCGCCGGGACGTGCACACCATCGAAGTGCTCGATCACGCCTTCTGGATACACGAGGTAGTACGGGCCCACGTCTTCCAGGCGCCGCCGCCGCATGCGGCCCTCCGGCGTGGCGACGAAGTCTCCGCAGGGATCTTGCTTGCGCATCAACAGCGCCCGCCCGTCACCGTCCACGTCTTCCAGCTTCCAGCGTGGCTGGCCACCGTCTGGACGGTTGTCGCGCGGAACCGAGCGCAGCCAGCGTCCGGTCTTCAGGACCTCCTCGCCGCCGTCGGGCGAGATGCGCGGTAGGACGTAGAACAAGACGTCGCGCAGGCCGCTCTTGACGTGCTCGGGCAGTCCGTGGAGCTCCGCTTGGGGCTCGAGGTGCAGTCGCAACACGTCCTCGGCTATGGCGAGAGCTGCGCTCGAGCCCATCACCTCGGAGGCATGCATGTTGCCATCGACCCAGACCGCGGGTCGGGCGCGATCCGGATCGGGACCGATCACCAGCAACCAGATGTCTCGACCCTCGCCCGACTGCCCGATGCTCTCGAGACGCACGAGGTGCGGGAAGGCGTCGGCCCAGGCGCGCAGCTGGTGAGTCAGCTCGGCGTAGTCGAGGTACTTGTGGCGGAAGCCATGAGCCAGGTCGCTGAGAGGTGTCGACATGGGCTGCTTTTACACCAAGCGCGTCGACGCAACGGCCGAACTCGCAGGTTCTTCAGCGGGCGCAGCCAATCCGCTTGGACATGCCCCAGCGCGTGCTCATCCCGACGTCCGTTCCGCGGATCCGCCCCTTCGAGTCCAGGTAGTAGTTCGTGGGAAACGCCTGGATCTGGTAGGCGCGCAGGACGTCGGGGCTACCCAGCAACACGGGGTACCGGATGTCGTGTTCCTGGACGAAGCGAGCCAGGGCTCGGGGGTCCTCGGAGTCTGCGACGATGGACACCATCGCCTCGTCGTCCCCGAGGTCGTCGTGGACCGAGTTGAGCGCACCGAACTCCTGACGACACACGGTGCACCAGGTGGCCCAGAAGTGCAGCTGAACGCGCTTGCCGCGCAGCTGTCGGAGGTCGAACGACTTGCCGTCCAGGGTACGCAGCTGCACTGCTGGCGCTTCGACGCTGCCGTCGCTCGGGAGCAGCGAGTGGCTCCGCCAGGTGCTGGCGCCGAGGTAGATCAGCACCACGACCATGCCCTGGAGCAGCCAGCTGAGCCAGCGCCGCCGCCGCGTCCTCGCCGCGGGCGGTGTGGATTCCGGCGCGCCTGACTCGGGCGCCGTGGATTCTTGCCCCGGGGAACCGTGCTCCGTGCGTTGGTCGCTGGCTGCGGCCTCGGTTGCTTCGCTGACGGGCTGTTGCTCGCTCATCTCAGTCGTCTTCGCCCGCCTCGCGGCGCAGCAGTCGCTTCACCGCTCGCTTCGCCGTGCCCTTCACGGCGTCGCGGAGTCCGCCACTCGGGTCACTTGGCCTCGGCTCCTTGGTGGGCGCGAACAGGCGCGGGCGACCCTCGGGGTTGGCCTTCTTGAAGAGCTCGGCTGCCAGCAAGGGCGCCGTGAGCAAGCTCTTGGTCAGGCTCGCCGCCAGAGCCATGGGCGTGGTCCCCTGGGCTTCCAGCGCGACCTTCTCGCCACTCACCACCTCTTCCAAGGCGCCTCGGGCGACGGTACGCGAACCGTCGGAGCGAATCTCGATCACCATCCGGGCTACGACGGGCGGGTCGTCGGGTTTCTCCATCAGATCGGCGCGCCCCGATGCCGTGCGAGCCTCGGCGGGGCGCTGCACGATCTCGATTTCGTCTTCGTCCGGTTGGTTCATGGCTCAGGGTCTAGCAGGCCTGTCGAGGGAGCATCCCGCTAGGGCTTGTCTCCCGGCAGGTGGTCGCGTGGTTGCTTGCCTTTCCACACTTTCCAGTCCTCCTTGCCGTTCAGCGCGGCGTCGCAGCTCGGAGGGTGCTCGGGACCGAGATAGCGCGGTTCGTGGGGGGCGTTGTTGGCGAACACCAGGATGCGTTCGTGTTCGTCGATGAAGTACGTTTCGTACAGGCCGTGGGTTTCTGCTGAAGGCCAAGCGTAGCCGACCCAGCGCCGCTCCGCCTGTTCTTCGTCCACGGGCTCGCCTGGACGCGCGGTCCAACCGCCACCGGGCCGCGGTAGGCAGATCAGGTACAGATAGGCGCCTCCGTGCGCGGCCTGGCCAAGCGGGGTGTCGACCAGCCTGTGCAGCTCTCGGTTCAACAGCGGCGCCTCCAGCGGCTTGCCCTTGCGCAGGGGGACGAAGCCACCAAGCTCGGGGATCAGCGCAGCGGAGCCAACGCCGTCTCCGTCGGGATCGACCCGATGCAGGCGCCGCAGCACGTCCTCGGCAACGAGTAGTCCGCGCAGCTTGGCCACCGCTTGCTTGCTCGCGGCGCGGTCTCCCGCCTCGACCACGCCCGGCACCGCATCCTGGATGACGAAGCGAACCAGACCCGCCAGGCTGGCGGCCAGCGCGAGTCCGTGCACGCCGTAGAGTAGTCGCCTCGCGGCCCCCTCGAGCTTGGGCAACGCTGCCGTGCTGATGATCACGATCACCACCACGAACAGCGCGATCATGTGGGCCCAGATGCTGAGCAGCGCGACGGCCAGCACCGCGAGGGATCGGTAGAGCGTGGCTCGAGGCGCCGGTGTACTCACCGACGCGGCTTAGCCAATGCGCCAGGGCGGAGCAAACAT